>CAOJLW010000014.1 GCA_948438565.1 uncultured Lachnospiraceae bacterium
AAATTGTGTCGGTGGATGCGCAGGGAATGGTGACGGCCAAAGCGGAAGGCACGGCGGTGATTACGGCGAAGGCTTTGGATGGGAGCGACGTAAGTGGAACGATTATCCTGAAGGCGCAAAATCCAAAGCTGCCGGTATTGGTAGAGTCGATTCGACTTACGTCAGATAAAACGGAGCTGATGGTAGGAGAGAGCGTCCAGATTACAGCGGATGTGCAGCCGTCAGACGCCGATGACCGTTCGTTAAGCTGGACGTCGGATCATCCGGAAATTGTGTCGGTGGATGCGCAGGGAATGGTGACGGCCAAAGCGGAAGGCACGGCAGTGATTACGGCAGCAGCGCAGGATGGAAGCGGCGTCACAGGCAGCATTGCAGTGATTGTCAAGAAACCGGCTGGTTCTTCCGACGATCCGGGTCAGACGCCACAGCCATCGGACGATCAGAAACAGCCTGTGGCAACGAAAATACATCGTACAAAAACACTGATTTTTAAAGTAATTGCTTCGTCTGCTTCCAAGAAACAGGTATCTGTGATTGGAGCGGTCAATAAAAAGGCACAGAAGCTTACGATTCCGGCAACGGTAAAAATTCAGGGAGTTACTTATCAGGTGACTGAAATTTCAGAGAAAGCATTTCGGAAGCAAACGCGTCTGAAACAGGTGTCGATTGGGAAGAAGATACAAAAGATTGGGAAACAGGCATTTGACGGATGCAGTAAGTTAAATAAGATCACCGTTTCGTCTGCGTCAATCAAGAGTATCGGTAAGTATGCATTCCGCGGCATCGACAAAAAAGCGAGAATCACAGTGCCATCGAAAAAATATACAAAATATAAACGGCTGCTGAAGCAGGCTAAGCTGTCAAAGAACGTAAAAATTAAAAAGAAAAAATAAACGAATAAAAAAAGGGGAGGGTTTATGCTGCCACAGGAATTTACCAATAGGATGCAGAATATGTTGGGAGACGCCTATGAGGCCTTTATAGCCTGTTACGATAAGGAGCCGTGTCATGCGCTTCGTTTGAATCGAACGAAAATAGGCCAAATGCCGGTCGGCAGCCTGCCCTTTGCCCTCTCCGCTGTCCCCTGGTCGTCAGACGGTTATTACTATAGTGGGCAGGATGCGCCCGGCAGGCATCCCTATCACGATGCGGGCGTATATTATATTCAGGAACCAAGCGCTATGGCTCCGGCGGAGTTTTTAGAGGTACAGCCAGGGGATACGGTTTTGGATTTGTGCGCCGCTCCGGGAGGAAAGAGCGTTCAGATCGCGTCAAAAATGAGCGGATCGGGCGTTCTTATCTGCAATGAAATCCATCCTGCGCGTGCGAAGGCGTTATCGGAGAATATAGAGCGTATGGGTGTCCGAAATGCCATTGTTACGAACGAAACGCCGCAGAAGCTGATGGATCGTTTTATAGAATATTTTGATAAAATTCTGGTGGACGCTCCTTGTTCCGGAGAAGGTATGTTCCGGAAAAAGGAAGCGGCCTGTCAGGAATGGAGTATGGAACAGGTACAGCTTTGCGCCAAAAGGCAGGATGAGATCCTATCTTGTGCCGCCCGGATGCTTCGTCCGGGCGGCAGGCTTGTATACTCTACCTGTACGTTTGCTCCCGAAGAAAATGAGGGGAGCGTCAGCCGTTTTTTAAAACGCTTTCCAGAGTTTGCCATCGTTCCGGTTACGAGATGTCCGCAGATGTCGCCCGGCAATCCGGCGTGGGTTGCAGAGGCTGCGGATCAAATCGAAGAAACCGTTCGCCTGTTTCCGCATCAGCTGCGTGGAGAAGGGCATTATCTGGCAGTTTTAGAGAAACAGGATTCTATCGGGTATGGAGCGATCAAAATCCATATGGAAAATGGAATTTCCCGGAAAGATTGTCAGGAATGGCTGGATTTTCAAAAAGAGAATCTGCTCTGGCAGTCGGAAGGGGTTTATCTGGCTTTTGGGGGACAGCTCTACCTTGCGCCCCAAGGCACGCCGTCTTTAAAAGGCTTAAAGGTATTGCGTCCTGGACTTCACCTGGGTTCCAACAAAAAAAATCGTCTGGAACCGTCTCATGCGCTGGCCTTGTGCCTGAAAAAAGAAGAAGTTCGTCATTTTATAGATTTTGCGTCGGACGGACCAGATATCCGGGCATATTTAAATGGACAGGCGATTGCGGCGCAAGAAGAGAGAGGCTGGAATCTGGTGTTGACCGACGGCTATTCGATTGGCTGGGGTAAGTATTCCAGCGGGATATTGAAAAACCATTATCCCAAGGGTTTAAGAAAAACGATGCTGTCATAAATTTCTTCCCGCAATTTCCAGAAAAATTTCCAAAGCCGGGGAAATCCATTTATCCGGATGGATTAAAATCTGAGTATACACAGGAAAATCCGTTGGAAAATGTATTTTTTCCGCCATATGATAAATCAATTCTTGTTTGACTGCAAATTCTGGCAGCAGTCCAAGGCCAAGGCCGCAGAGGGACAGCTCTTTGATTCTGGGGACGCAATCCGTTTCCAGAGCAATCTGGGGGAGGACGCCTTCTGCGGCCATATTTTGTTCAAAATAGATCCGGTATGGGCAGTCTGATGCAGGAAGAAGCAGAGGGCATCCGGCTAAGTGTTCAGCGGTAATCTGGTGTCGGCCAGTAAGTTCGTGCGTGGAAGCGGCCGCAAGGATAACGGACTCTTTTCGTTGCTGCACCACCCGGATCGGTTTGCGTTTTACGGGAGCGTCCAGTACGATCGCCAGATCGATTTCCCCGTCGCAAAGCATCCGGCAATAATCCAATTGATCTGTAATTCGAAAAAAGATTTCAGTGTCTGGGCAAATCGCCAGGTATTCCTTTAAGATATTTCCAAGCAGATAATCGGCAACGGAGCCTGTTACGCCGAGCGTAATTCGGCTGTTTTTTTGATACAGCGTTTTGATTTCCGCAGATAGGGACAGGATGCGTTTGGCATAGGGCAGCAGCGCTTCTCCCTCCGGCGTCAGGGAGATCTGTTTGCCGATGCGTTCAAAGAGCCGTACGCCAAGCGATTCTTCCAGCAGCTTTATGTGCGTCGTGACGCCCGATTGGGCGCAGTTTAAGGTGGTCGCAGTTTTGGTAAAGTTTTTTTCCTGGCTTAGGGTTAAAAATGTGTATAGATGTTTGAGGTTCATGCAGTCCTCCTGAGCTTTTGATTATATTATCAAAAAATATGATAAATAATATAAAATCAATCAAATAATATTATTAAAATTTTATCATAAGCGTTTGACAGTTTCAATTTTTTTTGGTTTTTCCTTTGATTTTCTTTACATAAAATTTAGAATTTCGTATACTCATGTATGCCAAAAAATATTTACCCTCAGAGGATAAAGGGTAGGAACAGGAGAAAAGCAGAATGGGTCAATTAACTGAAATCAGATGGCATGGCAGAGGCGGGCAGGGAGCCAAGACGGCGGCGCTTTTGCTGGCGGATGTGGCGTTTAGCATTGGAAAATATGTACAGGGTTTCCCGGAGTACGGCCCGGAGCGGATGGGCGCGCCGATTACTGCATATGACAGGATTAGCGATGTTTCGATCCGTGTGCATTCCAATATATATGAACCGGATTTTGTGGTTGTCGTAGACGATACGCTTTTACACGATGTAGACGTAACGAGCGGTTTAAAAGAGGAAGGCGCAATTTTAATCAATACGGAAAAAGAAAAAGAGGAAATTCTGCCTTTGCTCAAAGACTATCAAGGGGCAGTGTATACAATCAATGCAAAAAAAGTCTGCATGGAAACGATGGGGAAATATTTCCCCAATATGCCGATGCTTGCGGCAGTCGTTAAGATTTCCGGGGTGATGGAACAAGAGGTTTTTCGAAAAGAGATGGAGGCTTCTCTGCAGCATAAATTTGAAAAGAAGCCGGAAGTTTTCGCAGGCAATATGCAGGCGCTTTTGCAGGCATGGGAAGAGGTAACGTTTATCGGCTCCGCCGCCAACAGGCAGATGAGCCGTATCTATGCAGCTCAGGCATCCGGACTTGGAGCATAGAAAGAAGCGGCGGGAGGTATAAGATGGCATTATCAGCAAAAGAGATCAATGAAACGACTAGATGGCAGGATTTGACAGAGGGACTTCAAATCTATGAGCCTGCCACATCAAAAAACTTTTTGACCGGGGAGTGGCGTACCAGCACGCCGGTGGTGAACTGGGATCAATGCAGGCAGTGCTTATTGTGCGTGCCTTATTGTCCGGACAGTTCGATTCCGGTAAACGACGGGAAGCGGCAGGATTTTGATTACGATCACTGTAAGGGTTGTGGCATCTGTGCGGCCGCCTGTCCGTTTGAGGCAATTTCGATGAAGGAGGGAAAATAGCATGGCAATCAAAGAACGTATGTCCGGCAACGAAGCCGTCGCATATGCAATGAAACAGATTAACCCGGATGTCATGCCGGCGTTTCCGATTACGCCTTCAACAGAGCTGCCGCAGTTTGTGTCTTCTTACATAGCGGACGGGGAAATGGATACGGAATTTATTCCGGTGGAAAGTGAGCATAGCGCGATGAGCGCGGCCATTGGAGCGGAAGCGGCGGGAGCGAGGACGATGACGGCTACTTCGTCCGCAGGACTGGCGCTGATGTGGGAGATGTTGTATGTGGCGGCGTCGAACCGACTGCCGATTGCGTTGGCTCTTGTCAATCGTGCGCTGTCCGGCCCGTTAAATATCAACTGTGAGCATTCCGACAGCATGGGAGCCAGGGATTCCGGCTGGATTCAGATCTATGCGGAGGACAATCAGGAAGCGTATGATAATTTTATACAGGCATATCGAATTGCGGAGCATCCAGATGTTATGCTGCCGATTATGATTTGTCAGGACGGTTTTATTATCAGTCACGGCGTTTCGAATATCACATTATTGGAGGATGAGAAAGTAAAAGCGTTTGTGGGCGAGTACTGTCCCAAGCATTACCTGTTAAAAGCGGATGAAGCGATGGCAGTCGGTCCTTATGCGGTTTCCTGTTACGGCATGGAAGCCAAACGGGCGCAGGCGCAGGCCATGATCAATGCCAAACAGGTGATCTTAGATGTGGCGTCCGTCTATAAAACAATATCCGGCAGATCGTATGGACTGTTCGAGGCATATCGGTTAGAGGATGCGGATTACGCCATTGTGGCAATCGGTTCTGCCTGCGGTACGACGAAAGATGCGATTGATGCGCTGCGTGTGCAGGGAAAAAAAGTAGGTCTATTAAAAGTGCGCGTTTTTCGTCCGTTCCCAGGCAAAGAGCTGGCGGAAGCATTAAAAAATTGTCAGGCAATTGCCATTTTAGATCGCTGTGAAAGCTTTAGCGCAAACGGAGGACCGTTGGCGGCAGAGTTGTCAGCAGCGTTATTTCAGGCAAAAAGCCAGGCGGAAGTATTAAAAATCGTCTATGGCTTAAATGGCAGAGATTATACCGTAACAGAAGCGGAGCAGATTTTTGCGGATCTGGAAGAGATTGCGGAAAACGGCATGGGCGCGGACGCAGCAGAATACCGTTATATCGGATTGCGGGAATAGGAGGTTGCGGGATATGAATCAAAGTACGCTGCCATTGGGCAGTTTTAAGGAAATTCAAAACCGTCCGGAACGTTTGGCGGCGGGGCATAGGCTGTGCGCCGGCTGCGGCGGCACGATAGCGGTTCGGAATGTGTTAAAAGCGTTGCATCCGGGGGATAAAGCAGTGATTGGAAATGCAACCGGATGTTTGGAAGTGTCATCTTTTACCTATCCTTATACGGCGTATGAGGACAGTTATATTCACAATGCGTTTGAAAACGCAGGCGCAACGTTGAGCGGCGTTGAGACAGCCTACCATGCGTTAAAGAAAAAGGGGAAAATAACGGAACAGTACAAATTCATTACGTTTGGCGGAGACGGCGGTACGTATGATATTGGTTTCCAATCCCTTTCCGGCGCAATGGAGCGCGGACATGATATGGTTTATGTCTGCTATGATAACGGCGCCTATATGAATACCGGAATCCAGCGTTCATCCGCAACGCCAATGTATGCGGACACTACGACGACGCCGGTTGGCAAACAGTCGGACGGAAAGCCGCAGGGCAGAAAAGATCTCGCGGCCATTATGGCTGCGCACAATATCCCATATGTGGCCCAGACCACCTTTCTGGGGAATATGATGGATTTATACCAGAAATCAGAAAAAGCGATTTATACCAAAGGTCCGGCGTTTTTAAATATTATGGCCCCATGTCCAAGGGGATGGCGGTATGATGCGCCGGATATGATCAAAATTTGTAAAATGGCCGTGGAAACGTGCTATTGGCCCCTGTTTGAGGTAATAGATGGAAAATGGCGGCTTTCCTATCAGCCAAAAGAGAAACTGCCGTTAGAAGAGTTTTTAAAATTGCAGGGCAGGTTTAAGCATTTATTTTTACCGGGAAATGAGCATTTGATCGAAGCGTTCCAGGCAGAAGTGGACAGGCGGTGGGAAGAGCTGCTGTGTCGATGTGAAAATAGCGATTGATAGAATCAAGGGAACCCCGCAGGTTTTTAATCTGCGGGGATTTTGTTAGAGAAAAAATGAAGCTTTGTTTAAGACGCGCCGTCAGGCTCCGGCGTCAGATAGTGCGCAATCGCTTGGTTGATCATCTCTGGATTTAGCGGCTTTGTAATATGCCAGTCCATCCCGGCGTCTTTTGCCGCCTGGATATCTTCTGCAAAGGCATTGGCTGTCATAGCGATAATCGGAATTTGGGCGGCATCGGCCCGCTCGATTTGACGAATGGCTTTTGTGGCTTCATAACCGTCTAAAACAGGCATCATAATATCCATAAAAATCATCTGATATGTATGGGGAGCGGCTTTCTCAAATAATTCTATCGCTTCCTGTCCGTTTGCGGCGATCGTAACCGTAAGTCCGATTTCTTCCAGCATATATTGCGCAATTTCCTGATTGAGCGCATTATCCTCTACCAGTAAAACACGTTTTCCGGTAACCTGAAGCGGGATTTGTTCGCGGATATTTTCCTGGGGTTTTGGAGGAGGCGCAATCGTAAGGGGCAGCGTTACCGTAAATACACTGCCTTGTCCGACTTCGCTTTCGATCTCAATGGTTCCGTTCATTTTATCCACCAGATTTTTGGTAATCGTCATGCCAAGGCCCGTACCCTGATAAGTGGTTCTGGCGCCGACCTCTTCCTGTGTAAAGGGTTCAAAAATATGCTTCAAAAAATCTTTGCTCATGCCAATGCCTGTATCGGAAATCTGAAAGCAAATCAAAGCAGTCCCATTCTTTTCGGAAACTTTATAACATTTAAATTGAACGCTTCCCATCGGTTTATTGTATTTAATCGCATTGCCTGCAATATTGATTAAAATCTGTTTGATATGCAAGGGACTTCCGATAAAATACGCTTGGTTGTTTTCCAAGGATTCCATAAACTCTGTCGTCAGCCGGATATTCCGCTGCGTCGCCTGACCGCCTAAAATAACGGCGCAATTTTGCAACAGTTCATTTAAACAAAATACTTCCGGATGAAATTCTACATTGTTGCTTTCTAATTTGCTGATATCCAATACATCATTGATCAGTGAGAGCAGGTGTTCGGCAGACGTTCTGATCTTTTCCCGGCAGTCTGCCTGCCGCGCTGGATCTTGCGGATTCTTTTCTGCAATGCTTAACATTCCCATGATTCCGTTGATAGGGGTGCGTATGTCGTGTGACATATGAGACAGAAATTCTGTTTTGGCCTGGCTTGCTTTTTCTGCCGCCTTTATGGCGTCTTGCAGCTCTACATTCTTTTTTTCGAGCATCTGATATGATTTTTTCCGTATAGAGGATATAGTAAACCATAAGATGAAAAATAGCGCCAACAAAATACAGCAAAAAGCGATTGCGTTTCTGCCTTGATACAGATAATCCAATAATCCGTGGCTGTCGTAGGAGATGTTCATATATTGGTTGATGATCGACTCTTTTTGGGGTTCGGGTACGAGCTTTAACGCTTTTTTCATAACGCCCAGCAGGGCGGGATCTATTTCCTTGTGCGCCGCTAACACAACGCCGGATTGGTAACGGTAATTTTCCCATTCAATCAAATCGGAAAAACGTTCATTTTTCGATTGGTAATTGTATTCGATAGTATTTAGGATGGTAATATCTGTTTTGCCTTTTTTTAACGCCTGCAGGCAGTCTTTTGCGCTGTCAAAATAGAGAATCTGTCCGGTTAGATCCATGCAGTCTGCCAGATATGCGCGGCCATGGGTCAAAGCAATGGTGACGGTCGTATCGTTTTTGGAAAGGGTATAGTCGTTTTTGGATATCACTACCGCGTTATACGCCATAAAAGTATCGGTGCATATCAGCTCGCGATCCTGAGTGGCCGCCATATCGCTCGCCCCTACGTAAAAATCAATCTCTCCCTTTAACAGCAAATCCCTCCAGTATACGTTTCGTTCAAGCGGACAAAATTCGATAGGAATTCCGCTTTTTGTCTGGGCGGCCGTTAAAATCTGGATATAAATTCCGTCGTATTCTCCTTGACGGTTGATATATGCCAAAGGGAGCGTATCTTTATAAAACCCAATTTTTACCGTTTCTCCCTGATTGATAAGCGCAAGCTCGTCGGCTGCAAAATTTTCCTGGCGGTTGCCATAATAACGGACGGCTAGTTCCTGCTCTAATGCAGGGAAATCCATTTTTAACGATCCGATTCCGTCATTGAGTTCCTGTAAGAAAGGTTGATTGCCTTTCCAGGTAATATAATAATAGGGAGCGTAAGCGAATTTACCTACCAGACATTGTCCTTCCAAGACTTCCGTCAGGGTATGCGCCGCAACATCGACGTCTCCGTCGTTCAACGCTTTTAAAAGCTCCTGTGTTGTGCTGTATTCTGTCAGATGCGGTTTTGTGATTCCGTGCTGACTTAAGTATTCCAGAAAGTCTCCTTTCCGGATATAGCTTTTCACAACTCCAAACTGCAAATCCTTCATATGGTCAAAATCTTCATAGGCAAGGCTGCTGTCCGCTTCCACAAACAGGCATCCATACGTATATCCGTTAGATAGGGATGCATAATCAAATCGTTCATTGCGTTCTGGGGAATACTGTGCGGAACCCACCAGATCCACCTCTTTGGCCTGTAGCTTGTCAAGGGCGTCGTCCCAGCTGGCGCAGTCCACGTATTCAATATTCCATCCCGTATAGCTGCAAAGCGCTTTTAAGTATGCCACATCCATGCCGTCATACCCGTCGGTCTCAGAATAAGTATGAAATCCTGCCATCGGAAAAAACGCTACTTTAACGGTACGCCCTTCCTCCGAACGAACAGGCATAGGGAGAAGTAAGGCCAGAATCGCCATTGTAAAAAAAAACGACAATATTTTTTTAAACCGTTGCTCTTTCAATATGTTCCTCATATGTCCTCTCTCCTGTGATGATTAGATATATTTTACTATGAGGTATTATAACATAATGGAGAGTTGCCGTGAAATATAAATTTTAAATATAAAAACCCAACTTACCAGAGCTGTCTAATCCAAAACAGCTCATAACAAAACGTATCGTCCGATACCCTGCCCCTGGCAGACGGTCGGATCCGCATCCCTCCCCACAAGAAAGTCTTTTTACGATTGCAGTCTGCACCTGCATTGTGCTATAATCAAGGGCAATGATCCAAAGCGTTCGCAAGTTTAGGGAGGATACCGCTATGTCGCATATAAAGACACAGTCTGAATGGGAAGAGGAAATGTGTCAAAAAATCCTGCAATTTGTCCGTCATGAACTGTATTTTGAACTGCGCTATATGGAGCCTGCGTTCTCGGCGTTGGCATACCATAGGGCGGACGGTTTGCTTACTTTTGCGACAGACGGCAGACGTCTTTATTTTTCCGCAGAACCGACGCTTCGGATTTTTCGAAAAAACGCCGCGTTTTTAGACAGGGTTTATCTGCATACGGTCCTCCATTGCGTGTTTCGACACCTCTGGCTGCGAGCCGGGCGCGACAAACGGCTCTGGGGGATTGCCTGCGATATTGCGGTCGAGCATACGGTGGATGCGATGGACAAAAATTGTACGAAGCGCATTTTAAGCTGGCTGCGAAAAGATACGTATGAGAGTTTAAAAAAAGAAGGACATGGAACGTCCGCGGCTGTCATATACCGGCGGCTTGTCGGGTTAGAGGCAGAGAAGGTTCAGGCTTTGGCGCAGGAATTTTATACGGATGATCACAGGTTTTGGCCGGGGGACGAGGAAATGCATACGTCTGTCTGTAATCAGACAAGGCAGAATTGGGATCGGACGGCCAGACAGGTAACGATTGCCAAGGAGCGCCGGGGAGATGATCCAAAGGAAGGAGAAGAGGCGTTGGCCGCGCAGATTCGGGCGGGGAACAGTAGGCGAAGTTACGCGGACTTTTTGCGGAAGTTTGCTGTGTTGCAGGAGGAGGCTCGCTTGGATTTGGATGAATTTGATCTGGGGTATTATACATATGGTCTCCGACTCTATGGCAGCCTGCCTTTGGTGGAGCCGTTAGAGACGCGGGAAGTTCGCAAAATACGGGAATTTGTGATAGTCATTGATACCAGCTATTCGACAAACGGGGCGTTGGTAGAGGGTTTTTTAAAAGAAACGGCGGCTATTTTATCTCAAAAAAACAGCTTTTTTGAAACGTATGCCATCCGGATTCTACAGTGCGACGAAAAAGTTCGGGACGATATCAGCGTTCGCAACCGGCAGGATATGGAGCGGGCGTTGCAGGGATTTCAGATTTTGGGAGGCGGCGGTACGGATTTTCGTCCGGCTTTTTCTTATGTGGAAACATTGCGGGCCAGCGGAGAGTTGGCGCAGCCGGGCGGTCTGTTGTATTTTACCGACGGCAAGGGGATATACCCGGAAAAACAGCCGGATTATAAGACGGCGTTTTTGTTTTTAGAGGATTACGAGGAAGCCGCGGCGCCGCCCTGGGCGATGCGGCTTAGGTTAGAACCGGAGGAGTGGCTACATGAATATTAAACAGGCAAAAGAAGAAATCAAACATACGGTACAGGCGTATTTGGCCAGGGATTCTGCGGGAGAATATCAAATGCCTGTCATCCGTCAGCGGCCAATTCTGCTGATGGGGCCGCCTGGCATTGGAAAGACGCAGATTATGGAACAGGTGGCCAGAGAATGCGGGATTGGCCTGGTATCCTATACCATTACGCATCATACCAGGCAGAGCGCGGTGGGACTGCCATTTATCCGAGAAAAAGAGTTTCAGGGGACGTCTTATTCTGTGACGGAATATACGATGAGTGAAATTATAGCGAGCGTCTACCAAAAAATGGAGGATACGGGTCTGGCCGAGGGGATATTATTTATTGATGAAATCAACTGTGTTTCGGAAACCTTGGCTCCAACCATGCTGCAATTTTTGCAGTGTAAGACGTTTGGCAATCAGCGGATACCGGCCGGCTGGATGATTGTGGCGGCGGGCAATCCGCCGGAATATAATCGATCGGTTCGTGAATTTGACATGGTGACTTTAGACCGGGTACGTAGCATACCGGTTGAGGCGGACTACAGAGTTTGGAAGGAATATGCCAGAGAGCAAAACGTATACGGCGCAATTTTAAGCTATCTGGAAATCCGTCCAAAGGATTTTTACCGGGTGGAAGCGGATGTGGATGGGATGCGGTATGTGACGGCCAGAGGTTGGGAGGATCTCAGCCATTTGCTCTACAGCTATGAAGCGTTTGGGTGGCCTGTTTCCCAGGAAATTGTATACGAATATCTGCACCATCCAAACGTTGCGGAAGATGTGGCCGCATATCTGGATTTATACCGAAAATATCAGGATGATTATGGAATCGAAAAGATCCTTTGCGGCCAGGTGAAACCAGCCGTTTTTGCACGGGTGGAACAAGCCGGATTTGATGAAAGGCTCAGCGTTGTCAATCTGCTTTCTGATGGTCTGGCGTCATATTTTCGGCAGGCCGTGTCGGAACAAACGGTTACCGACGCCTATTTCGCTTTTTTAAAAGCCTATCGGGAGGCTGTGGGGCGGACGGAGGATCCGTCGGACGAATATCGGCGGAGAGTCGAGGAATACGCGCAGCTGGTAAATCAAAAGGAACGCGCGGGGTTTACGGATCAAGATAAACTTGAGGCTGACAAAAGGCTGCTCGCTCTGCTGCGGGAGAGTCAGAAAGCGATGTTGGATCCATCGAAAGAAAGGGCATTTGAAGAGGCAAGATCAGGGTTTGAGCTGCAAAAGAAGCGTCTGGAGCAGGCAGAGGAGGCGGCAGGGCAGGCGCTTGAGTATGCGTTTGACTTTATGGAACAGGCTTTTGACCATGGAGAGGAAATGGTAATCTTTGTAACCGAGCTTACCGTCCGCAGGGAGGCGGCTGCATTTTTGGCCGAGTATGTCTGCGAAAGGTATTTGCAGTATAACCGGCAGCTTTTGGTGGGCAGCAGGAAAGGCGAGCTATTGGCGGAGTTAAACCGGCAGTAAACGGACGTTGTATGGGACGGGATGAAGCAGAGAAAGGAATTGATAAAAGTTATGAAACGAGCAGAAGATTTAAAAGCATTATTGGAGAGAATTGATCGCAGAGGGTATCCGGCTTATAAGGACACGGCGGGGAAATATCAATTTCAGAGTTATATCTTATCCATTGATCATGTACAGGGGGATCCGTTTGCGGCTCCTTCCAAGGTCAGCGTGACAGTGCCCGGAAAACAGGCCGGTTTTTTGGAGGAATCCTATGCCAATCCATGGAGAAAGGCCGCTTTGCAGGATTTGCTTATCCGGCGTTTTTATAAGAAAGCGGATGAATTTTCTTTCCAGGCAAAAGGCTCTGGGAAAAGCGGCCTGATATCCGTCAGCCGTCCGGGACAAAAAATATTGGAGCGGAGCGCCTGTCAGATTGACGCAAAAAACGGCGACGTCTGCTTTCGGCTGGAAATTGGTTTTCCAGCCAATGGGCGCACGGTCAACGCCAGGGAGTTAAGCAAGATTTTGTTTACCTTTTTGCCGGAGTGTATTGCGGATTCTCTGTTTATGCGGGCATATGGCAGAAAAACCGTAGATGCGGTGACTGCGCTTGCCGATGATCAGCAGTATATCCGTGAACAGCTTAAAGAGCAGGGACTGGTGGCGTTTGTAGCGGATCACTCCGTGCTGCCCAGGGCAACCGGGGTGTCGGACAAGCCGATGGATCGTGCCGTCAAATTTTATTCGCCGGAAACCATGGCTGTTACAATGCGCCTTCCGCACGCGGGAGAAATGCGCGGGATGGGCATCAGACGTGGGATTACGCTGATTGTCGGCGGGGGTTATCATGGAAAATCCACATTATTAAAGGCATTGGAAGCGGGAGTTTATAACCATATAGCAGGGGATGGCAGAGAATATGTGATCACGGACGATACGGCGGTCAAAATTCGCGCCGAGGATGGCAGGAGCGTAAAATGGACCGATATCTCCATGTTTATCGGAACGCTTCCCAACGGTAAAGATACAAAGGCGTTTTCTACGGAAGATGCGAGCGGCAGTACGTCGCAGGCAGCGAATATGATCGAGGCTATGGAAGCGGACGCCAGGGTGTTTTTGATTGACGAGGATACCTCAGCAACGAACTTTATGATCCGCGATGAACTGATGCAGCGGGTGGTGCATAGGGAATCGGAGCCGATTACGCCGTTTATTGACAGAGTAAAAGAGCTGTCTGAGGAGTTTGGGATTTCTACGGTTCTGGTAGCGGGAAGCTGTGGATCGTATTTTCATAAAGCGGATACGGTGCTACAGATGAATCAGTATGTCCCTGTGGACGTTACCGAATTGGCCAAACAGGAAGCGGCGCATTTTCCGCTGGAGTTGGGTGAAATTCGTCCTGCGGACGCATTGAACTTCCAAAGGGTTTTGTTTACGAAACGGCCAAGTGGCAGGGATCGGATGAAAATTAAGGCCATGGGGCGGGACGCTGTTTCCATTGACCGTTCGACTGTGGATCTGCGCTATGTCGAACAGCTTGCGGATACGGAACAGACGGTGATGCTTGGTTATATATTGAAATATGTCTTACAAAATCTTGCCGGCAGCAAAAAAACGCTGAGAGCAACGGTAGACGCTATCTTTGCCCAGATAGAAAAGGGCGGGATGGAAAACATATATGGAGGCAGCTATCTGCCGACCGGTCTTGCTATGCCAAGGCGTCAGGAAGTGTTTGCGTGTTTGAATCGATACCGTTAAAATTTCAGGTATAAATGACCTCTGCCCGCATACAATTTATTAATCAGGGGAATCGGAGGAATCAAGGTGAGCGCCAAAACAAAAATTGTAGTCCTTCATATGAAAGAGATGATCTATACACTGATATTTGCGGGGCTTGGGATTTTATTAATTCTGCTTTTGATCTTTATGTTTCTGCCGAGGCAGGGGTCGGAAACCGCAGCGACGATGAACTATGTCGCCGGGGTATATACTTCTACAATACAGTTTAACGACAGTACCATTGATGTACAGGTAGTAGTCGATGAGGAACGGATTAATAACGTTTCTTTGGTCAACCTCGATGAAACGGTGGCAACGATGTATCCGCTGATGGAGCCTGCCGTGGAAAATCTTGCGGATCAGATTATTACCAAGCAGTCCACGGAAAATATTGCTTACAGCGAAGACAATCAATATACGTCGATGGTCATTCTAAATGCGGTCAACGACGCGTTGGAAAAAGCGACCGCCAAGTGAATGAGACAGATGCAAACGGGGTTTTCGGGAAATGGCCGTGTGGGCCATTGCTCGAAAACCCCGTTGCAGGTCTTTGTATGTTATTCGGCGGCTTCTGTATTCGCTGTATCCGCGTCCGTTTCTGCGTCTGCGGAAAGACCGTTCATATATTCGGTCAGCGCATCGACCGTAACTTCCGTGGTCTTGGCCGGCTGCGCGGCTTGCCACCGGGTATAGCCGGAATATCCAATCCAGCCGATAAAAGCGACGCAAATCACGATACCGCCAATGCGGGCAGCCGTGGCTTTGGCCTTTTCTTTTTTGAGGATTTGTTTGCGGTTTGCTTTTTCCAGTTTATAACGTTCTACCTTTTCTTGACTCATATCATACAATCTCCTTAAAAACCATTTTCGAATATTATATACTATTTTGTCCAGAATGTAAAATTGTTTTCTTGATTTTTGGACAAAAATCCGTTACAATAAAACATCCAAAGACAAGGAGGCGCTTATGAGTTACGCAGATCAACTATTTGTAGAAATGTGCAGAAATATTTTGGACCATGGAATCCGTACGAACGGCGAAAAAGTGCGTCCGAAATGGGAGGACGGCACAAGCGCCTATACAATTCGGCAATTTGCAGTAGTCAACCGCTATGATTTGTCCAAAGAATTTCCGGCTTTGACGCTTCGACGGACGGCGATGAAAGCCTGTACGGATGAAATCCTCTGGATTTGGCAGAAAAAGTCCAATAATATCCATGATTTAAATAGCCATATCTGGGATGCATGGGCCGATGAGGACGGTTCTATTGGCAAAGCCTATGGATATCAGATGGGCGTTAAGCACCAATATCCGGAAGGCAGCATGGATCAGGTCGATCGTGTGATTTATGATTTAAAACATAACCCATTTAGCCGCAGGATTATGACAAATCTCTATGTCCATGCGGATTTGCATGAAATGAACTTATACCCCTGCGCCTATAGCATGACGTTTCATGTGACGCAAAAGAAAGGCGGTGGGGGATTGATATTAAATGCTATTTTAAACCAGCGATCCCAGGATATTTTAACAGCCAATAACTGGAACGTCTGCCAGTATGCGGCGCTTTTACATATGTTGGCGCAGTCCTGCGATATGCAGGTGGGAGAGCTGGTTCATGTGATTGCGGATGCGCATATCTATGACAGGCATATTCCATTGGTAGAGGAATTAATCAAAAGGCCGCAATATCCGGCGCCTAAATTTTGGTTAAATCCCGAAATTAAAGATTTCTATCAATTTACGCCGGAGGACGTCCGTTTGGAGGACTATGTGACCGGGCCGCAGTTAAAGAATATTCCGGTTGCAATATAAAGTGGCAGGGAGGAATGGCTTTGAATCTGATTTTATCCGCTGACAACAATTGGGCGATAGGAAAAGACA
>CAOJLW010000015.1 GCA_948438565.1 uncultured Lachnospiraceae bacterium
AAAATTGATACGAAGGATATGGTACAAGGCGTGCCGTAGGGGGAATGATGATAAAAAAGGTAACGGCTTTTATGCAGCGGCGCCATATGGTGCAGGCAGGGGATCACATCTGCATTGGGGTTTCCGGAGGGGCGGATTCAGTCTGTCTGTTTCGGATTCTGGAATGTTTACGTCAACCGATGGGATTTACGATGTCGGTCGTACATGTCGAACATGGGATTCGGGGCGAAGAGAGCCTTGAGGATATGCATTTTGTCAATCAATTGGCAAAGCGGTATGACGTTCCGTTTACCGCCTGTTCCTATCCGGTGGAGCGGATGGCCAAAACAAGGGGATTGTCTGTGGAAGAAATGGGCAGGCAGCTGCGCTATCAGGCGTTTGCATCGGAAGGGAGACGGTTTCAAAAAGAAGCGGACAAGCGCGGGGGTTCTGTAAAAATAGCCGTTGCGCACCATGCCGACGACAATGCGGAAACCGTATTGTTCCATTTGTGCAGAGGAAGCGGGGTGGATGGACTGGCCGGGATCCGTCCGGTGCGCGGGAATATTATTCGGCCGCTCCTTTGCGTGGGGCGGGAGGAAATCGAGTGTTTTTTACAGGAGATTGCACAGTCATACCGGACGGACGCCACCAATGCGGATCTGGTATATAGCAGGAACCGGATTCGAAACAGGATATTGCCGGAACTGGAGCGCATCAACGCGCGGGCGGCCGCGCATATCAACGCCGTTTCAGAGGATGCGGCGGAAGTTGCAGAATATCTGCAAAACCAAGCGGAGCAGATTTTAAAAAAACATATGTTTCGAGCGGATAGTGGACAGATCCGCTTTGAAATTGCCGGATTTTTCGAGTATCCGTCCATTTTACAGAGGCGCGTGCTGTTGGGTTTGCTTACGCAGGCATCCGGCAGTAAAAAGGATCTGACCAGAGAACATATCAATGCGTTGCTTGATTTGGCGAAAGGCCGGACAGGCAGGCGGGTTTCTCTGCCCTATGGGGTGCTTGTGGAAAAAACATACGGAACCTTGCAGTTGGATTCCGCAGATTCTCATATCGGGACTCCGTCTGTCGCCATCCCATTAGATTTTTCCGCCGGGGAAACGGAGTCGTTTTGGCAGACGCCAATGGGAAGAATTTGCTGTCGAATTTTGGAAATGGAAAAAATAGATGGAAAAATTCCCAAAAACCAGTATACGAAATGGTTTGATTATGATAAGATAAAAAATAGGCTTTATTTACGAACCAGAAAGTCAGGGGATTATTTTATTATTGATGCAAACGGACACAGGCAAAAGCTAAAGAATTACTGGATCAATGAAAAAGCGCCAAAGGACAGGCGGGATCGGATTCTGCTGCTTGCAGACGGTTCCCATATTTTATGGATCATAGGCTACCGTATCAGCGAGCATTATAAAGTTGCCAGGGATACCAAACGAATTTTGGAAGTACAGTTTATGGAGGAAAAAGCATGAGTGAGACAATCCGTGTATTATTGTCGGAAGAGGAAGTAGATCAAAGGATTGTGGAGGTTGCGGCGAAAATCAGCGAAGATTATCACGGGGAGCAGGTACATCTGATCTGCGTGTTAAGGGGAGGCGTCTTTTTTACCTGTGAACTGGCGAAGCGTCTGACCATTCCGGTTTCTATGGATTTTATGTCGGTTTCCAGTTATGGCGCATCGACCAAATCCAGCGGCGTGGTGAAAATTATCAAAGATTTGGATGAAGGATTGGAAGGCAAAAACGTACTTGTCGTAGAGGATATTGTGGATTCTGGCAGAACCTTGAGCTATTTGCTGGAATATTTGCGGAACCAACGCCCGAATAGTTTAAAGCTTTGTACATTATTGAATAAACCAGAGCGTCGTGTGGTCGATGTGAATGTGGATTATATCTGTTTTGATATACCGGATGAATTTGTGGTAGGGTATGGCTTGGATTATGCACAAAAATACCGAAATTTACCATATATCGGTGTGATTGAATTAGACTAGAAGGAGGTTTTCCAGTTTGAAGAAGCGTGGTTACAGAGGGTTCGGATTTTATGCGCTGCTGGTCGTCGTAGTGGTGATCGTCTGGCTGATGTTAGACGCCAGGCAGGACGCGGCAAATGCATATACGATGACGGAGTTTCAGGAGGCATTGGACTACGGAAATGTCGTATATATTGAAATTGAACAGAACAGGGAAATTCCAACCGGTATTTTAAATATCCGTTTAAAGGATAATCTGGTTAAGGAATTATATGTTTCAGATGTCAATGAGATACAGCAGCTATTGGAGGAAAAGCAGTTTTATAACTATTATTTGGCGGATGTGCCGCCGGAGAGCTGGATTTTAAACTTGCTTCCGCTCTTGATTGTGCTTGCTACGATGTTTATTTTATTTATGATTATGAGCAACCAGGCGGCGGCGAGCGGCGGCGGGAACCGGATGATGAACTTTGGCAAAAGCCGTGCGAAGATGTCCACGAGTGAAAATAAGATGAATTTTGCCAATGTGGCCGGTTTGCGCGAGGAAAAGGAAGAATTGGAAGAATTGGCGGATTTTCTGCGGTCTCCACGGAAATATACCCGGCTGGGCGCACGGATCCCAAAAGGCATTCTGTTGGTGGGGCCTCCGGGGACAGGCAAGACATTGCTGGCGAAGGCGGTTGCCGGAGAAGCGGGCGTACCGTTTTTTAGTATTTCCGGTTCCGATTTTGTGGAAATGTTTGTCGGCGTCGGCGCTTCCCGCGTCCGGGATTTGTTTGATGAGGCCAAGAAAAATGCGCCCTGTATTATCTTTATCGATGAAATAGACGCTGTGGCAAGACGTCGGGGTACCGGTATGGGGGGAGGTCACGACGAGCGCGAGCAGACCTTAAATCAGATGTTAGTGGAGATGGATGGCTTTGGCGTCAATGAAGGCATTATTGTTATGGCGGCGACAAACCGCGTGGACATTTTAGATCCGGCGATTATGCGTCCGGGAAGGTTTGACCGTAAAATTCACGTTGGTCGGCCGGATATTGGCGGCAGGGAAGAGATTTTACACGTACACGCTCAGAATAAGCCGTTGGGCGATGATGTAGATTTAAAGCAGATTGCCCAGACGACAGCCGGGTTTACCGGCGCGGATCTGGAAAACCTGCTCAATGAAGCCGCGATTAATGCGGCAAAAGAAGATCGCGCCTATATTTTGCAAAATGATATCCGTAAATCGTTTGTCAAAGTCGGCATCGGCGCGGAAAAGAGAAGCCGTATTATCAGTGAGAAGGAAAAACGGATTACGGCGTTTCATGAAGCGGGTCATGCGATTTTATTTCATGTGCTGCCGGAGGTAGGGCCGGTTTATTCGGTGTCCATTATTCCAACGGGAGCAGGGGCGGCAGGTTATACGATGCCGGTTTCCGAAAACGATGAGATGTTTAATACCAAGGGCCGTATGTTGCAGGAGATTGTTGTCGATCTTGGCGGGCGTGTGGCGGAAGAAATGGTTTTTGACGATATTACGACCGGGGCGTCGCAGGACATTAAGCAGGCGACACAGCTTGCCAAGGCGATGGTAACCAAATACGGGATGTCGGAAAATGTGGGATTAATTAATTATGACAATGATGACGATGAAGTGTTTATCGGTCGGGATCTGGCCCATACCAGGGGATATGGCGAAAGCGTGGCATCCAGGATTGACGAGGAAGTAAAGCGGATTATTGACGAGTGCTATGCAAAAGCGAAAAAAATTATCCATGAACATGAAGATGTATTAAACCGTTGTGCTGAACTTTTATTGGAGAAAGAGAAAATCAGCCGGGAGGAGTTTGAAATGCTTTTCCTTTAGGGGTCGGCGAAACTTGAGATTATACAAAGTGCATAAAAAAGACAGGTGAATTTTGTGAAGTTTGTGCACACTTATTTGCTTGTTGGCGCTATGATTAGTACTGTAAAAACCCCCAATACATTATTTAGTTTTTTGCTACACCCCATAGTAAAAATACCTTCTCCTAAAAAAGACAGCAAATGAACGGCTGTCTTTTTTATTTTTCTAAATAGGACACTGCTTTGTTTCACTTTAAGAAAGAGAGGACTCGTATGAAATCAAAATCTGTTTATGAGAGGAACCGAACGCAGCAATATATGATGCAGATGCGCCCGATTTTATGGAAACAGGCCTTGTTTTCGGATGGAACCAGAGATTATCGGATTCCGGAGGAGCCAAAAGAGCATGAAGATGTTACGATCCGTTTTCGTACCGCAAGAGACAATGTGGACAGCGTTTGGCTGTGTGGAAATGGAGATCGTTATTTGATGCGGATTGCGGAGCATGACGAAGCATTTGATTATTATGACGTTACTATCCGTTTAGGGACGGAGACGTTTGCCTATTATTTTGAGATTGCGTCCGGCCTGCTATCGTGCCGCTATGATCGCTGCGGCGTAACCGAAGAGATCAGGGAATCGTATTTCTTTCGGATTGTGCCGGGTTTTTCCACGCCGGACTGGGCAAAAGGGGCGGTCATGTATCAGATAATGGTGGATCGTTTTTACAATGGGGATACGTCCAATGACGTCTTAGATCAGGAATATTTTTATATCCGGACATTCAGTACGAGAGTTCCGGGAGAACAGTGGGATAAGTATCCGGAAAATTTCAGCGTCGGTGAATTCTATGGCGGAGATTTGGAGGGTGTGCGGCAAAAACTGGATTATCTGGCCGATCTGGGTGTGGAGGTTCTTTATTTTAATCCGGTGTTTGTATCGCCGTCCAATCATAAATATGATATTCAGGACTATGATCACATCGATCCGCATTATGGAAAAATTGTTGAGGATGAAGGGGAAGTCCTCATGGAAGGGGAGCAGGATAACCGGAAGGCAACGCGTTACCGCTGCCGCGTGACCAATCAGAAGAATTTAGAGGCGAGCAACGCTTTTTTTGCCGAATTTGTAAAAGAGGTTCACAAGCGCGGCATGAAGGTTATATTGGACGGCGTATTCAATCATTGCGGTTCCTTTAACTGTTGGATGGATCGGGAGGGGATTTATAAGGGCAAAGAGGGGTTTGCGCTGGGAGCCTATCTTTCCAAAGACAGTCCCTATCGGTCTTATTTTCGTTTTCTGGATACGGAAGAACGGGCATGGCCGTATAATGAGCATTATGAAGGCTGGTGGGGGTATGATACGCTGCCAAAGCTCAATTATGAAGGTTCCAAAGAGCTATATGACGACATGATGCGGATTGCAAAAAAATGGGTATCCGAACCGTATTGCGTAGATGGCTGGAGATTGGATGTCGCAGGGGATCTGGGGCATAGTAAAGAATTTAATCATCGGTTTTGGCGAGATTTTCGGGATGCGGTCAAAGAGGCCAATCCCGACGCCCTGATTTTGGCTGAGCACTATGGAGATCCCAAGGATTGGCTATCGGGCGATCAATGGGACAGTATTATGAATTACGTGGCGTTTATGGAACCGCTGACCTGGTTTTTGACCGGTATGGAAAAGCACAGTGATGAATTTATGCCGGAACGGATTGGGAAAACGGAGGATTTTGAGCGAACCATGCAGCATTATATGACCAGTTTCCTGACGCCGTCTTTGCTGTGCGCCATGAATCAGTTGTCCAACCACGACCATTCCCGATTTTTGACCAGGACAAACCACAAAGCCGGAAGAGCGGAATATCTGGGGGCGGCTGCGGCCAGCGAGGGCATTGATTATGCCGTTATGCGGGAAGCCGTTGTGGTGCAGATGACTTGGCCCGGGGCGCCTACCTTATATTATGGCGACGAAGCGGGACTTTGCGGATTTACCGATCCGGATAATCGGAGGACATATCCGTGGGGGCGTGAGGATCAGGGATTGATTGATCTGCATCGGGAGTTGATTTGGATACACAAAAATAACGAAGCGCTGCGTACGGGTTCTTTTTGTTTTTTAGAAAGTGAGGAACGGCTTTTGTGTTATGCGCGATTTAACCGCAAACAGCAGTTTGTCATAATCGTCAATCACGACGATGTGGAACGGACAAAACGGATCGACCTGATTGCAGCCGGGATACCGTTACAGGCGACAATGCGCCAGTTGATTGTAACGACAGAAAGCGCGTATTCCCTGATGCCGCAGTATTATCCGGTGACGCATGGGAGAGTGACGGTGACGTTGCAGAAAAAATCGGCGGTGATATTAGAGAGAGCGTAGGAGAAAAATGCTTGGGTGATGAGATGGACGGTATGTTTTTTAATTTACTGGAAAAAACACTTGAAATTATTGGAATAATATGATAAAATATCATTCTATCAGGGCATTGAATTATATATGTCCGATCATGGGCAGATTCCCGAGTGGCCAAAGGGGACAGACTGTAAATCTGCTGCAAATTGCTTCGGTGGTTCGAATCCACCTCTGCCCATTGCTTTCTAAAAAGACGAGGTAGGCCTGTCATGGTTATTCTGGCTCGTCTTTTGTGTACTTCAAAATGTTTTTGGCTATCCGTTCATTCGTGGACAGATAGCTTTTTATGTTTTCAATAAATATTACATTTTGGGCATTGTCTTTTTGGGAAGCAGATGATACATTTATAATGTATAAGCGTAAGATAGATAGTGCCTTGCATAGGGTAAGGCGCTATCTGAAATTTAGAAAGAAAGGAAAAGTAAAACATGAAAAGATTATTGGCAACATTGCTTACGGGTTGCTTGGCTTTCCAAATGTGGATGGGCGCAGCCATGCCGGTTTATGGGGCGGCTCTTCCTGAGAAAGTCGATGTTCCGGAGATTTTAGCCGATGCTGCTGAACAGGAGGAAGGCGTCTTGAAAGTGGAAGTCCGATCTTCAGAGCTTTTCCCGTTTACAGGCAAGGTGACGGTACAGGTTAGCCAGGCAGGCGGCGCTGTGGAAAAGGAAGAAGAGATGGATTTTGCGGCATCCGGCCTACAGTCGACAGTCTCTAGTTTTTCATTGCCGGCCGGAGATTATACGGTTACGGTTAAGACATTGAAATTTGCCGATTATACGCAGGATGTTCATGTGGAGGCAGGCTGGTCCAACAAGATCCTGATATATCCGGCAAAAATGGAAACCGGAACTCAGGCGGTTGCAGGATGGCTGCGGCCGGGCGATGTAACCGGAGACGGGCAGATCAATGAAGAAGATACCAATACGCTGCTTGCTGCCATTCGTCAGAAGGATAGCAATGCGGATGTCAACGGCGATGGCGTAACCGATTTGCTGGATATACAATATGCCGTACAGAGTTTGGATGAAAAACAGGAGTCCAGCGTGGAAAAACTGCTGATGGCAATTCCGGCTCCGGAGGCAGTGGATGGAACGATCAGCAATCTCGAGGACTTTTTAAACAATCAGGGAAGCCTTACATTGCAGGCTGCAGATACACAACAGCAGATTTCCGAATCCAATCCTGTGGGACTTCAGTTTACGCTGGCGGATGAAGATGTGGAGCCTGCGTCCATACCCCAGATCGAAGGCATGACGATTCATGCTCCAACGGATATGGATGAGGACGGGAATATTGCAAGCCAGATCACACAGGGTGAAGCGACAGTGACTTATCTGGAAAATGGCGAGGAAAAGACGCTGTTTCTGGATTTATCTACGGCAGTGCAGGCGCCGGAGTCTCAAACTGTCCGGATGACGCCTGTGAAGTCGGCGCGTGTAGCTCCAAGCGTACAGATGGAAGCGGACGGATCTCTGGTGTTAAATTTTGGGTCGCAGATTGCGGTAAAACGGGTTACGATCCGGATTACCGGAACGAAAAAGACGGAACCGCTTGTCAATATTGCCAAAGTGGAATTTGTCAACAATATGGAAGAACGTATTCCGGCACCTAAGCTGGATATCCCGACGTTAGATACGCCGGTAGCGGGAGATAAGTCAATTACGGTTTCCTGGAATCCACAGTCTAATGTGACCGGTTATGAGGTGTATGTGTCAGGTCCGGTAAAAGACCAGTCGGGGAATGCAACGCAGCTTATACGCGTATCCGGCACACAATATACCATTACGGCTATCAATAACGGCAGTTTAAAGAATTTTGAAAACTATACGCTTAAAGTGCGTTCGGTCAATGGGGATTGGAGCAGTCCGTGGTCTAATGTGCAGACGATAAGACTGACGCCGCAGAAACGGCCGGCTAAACCGGACAATGTAAGCGCTGTGGGCAGTTATCGGGCCATTACGGTATCCTGGAAGGATATGGAGGACGCCGACGGCTATATGGTCTACTATAAAAAATCAAGTGAGGACGATACGGCATACCGGCCGGTAGTGGAAGGGTTTACCCAGCAGCAGTCCGGCGAAGGCAAGCTAAATAACACGCGTTATATGATTGAAGGTTTGGAAGATGAAGTGGAGTATATGGTCTACGTGATCAGCTGGAATCCATTGGGATGGGGGCCTGCTTCTGAGATACACGTGGCGACTACAGACAGTACGGCGCTGCCGCAGCTTCCAAAATATAAGCTCTTAAACACTTCAAACGGTGAAGGCGTGTTGACAAACCATATTGTCAACGCTACGTATGGAGGACATGGCGGGGCGAAAATGGTGGATAGTCCCTTGGATTCGGACAAAACGAAACGGACGGCGTTTGGCACGGTAGACGACAGCTATGCTTCTTATTGGATAAAACCCAATGATTTTGATGACGGGATATCTTATCCGTTTAATGATAGGGGTGTGACGATTACGCTGGATGATGATTACAAGATGGACTATATCACCTTTGCGGCAGCTAAT
Organism: uncultured Lachnospiraceae bacterium; assembly: GCA_948438565.1. Classification (GTDB taxonomy): domain Bacteria; phylum Bacillota; class Clostridia; order Lachnospirales; family Lachnospiraceae; genus Roseburia_B. The sequence goes on from CAOJLW010000015.1 coordinate 8,737, forward strand.
CCGCCAAATCTCTTACAATATGCCAGGATTGATTATTGGAATTCCGAAGACACGGCCCAAAAGAATGTAGGCGCAACCCTGATGACTATGACAGACGAGCACAATCATCCGTATTATATTATCCGTCTGTCCGAGACGATTACGGCGAATAAAGTTTGGATCCGTCTGGGCAATACTTTCGTCAGAGTCGATATAAAAATAGGAGAAATCCATTTCCATCAGTATGATTCCATCGCAGATGATATCATGGGACTTTATGTGGATGAGATGCATACAACGTTAAGGCCGGATGTAGACTCTGCGGTGATTGAGAATCTGCAGCAACGACTGGATATGGTAGATGAAGCCAGCGGAGAGAAGCATCCGCTTTATGATGAGCTCTCAATTGAGCTGGATTTGGCCCGTAATGTTTTGGCGGATGATCCGTCTCCGTCTTATACGGTACATAACCAGATTACGGCGGCTAAAGACAGACATTTGGGATTTAGCGGGTTGAATGCTTGGCAGCCGCTGGGAAGAACCCTATATGAAGGCGAAACATTTGTCGTATATGTATGGCATAATACGAGAAAGATTGGTCAATTGGCGGATGGCCTGCGTCTGATTGGCACGCAGAATCATGCGGAAGCCAGCAATGTCTCTCCATGGGGCGCCAACCTCAAAGTGGGGCGAAACTCATTTACGGTTCCAAGACACGGTTCGATGAATGTCGAACGGGGCGGCCAGCTCTATATTTCGTATACCGGGAACAATGCTAACGATCAGTATGTGATCCGTGTGGCGGGAGGAAACGATATTCCTACGTTGGACGTATATGGCAAAACCGGAGAAGAGCGGACAAATGCTATTCGGGAGTATGTGGAGAAGTTAGAGCGTCATGTGGCGTCAATTGAGGATGAGCATAACAGACGTCATACGGAGGAGACGCCAAGCGTGGCTTATGCATACGATCCACAAAACTGTATTATCAATGCGACAGATATTATGATGCGGGAAATGATGTATTCCGTTCCGGCGACGCAGGTTTGGGCAGGGATTGCAAACGCTGCGGATAAAGTGACGAAATTGGATAATGCGTTAAAAGCCATGGAACAGACGATGACGCTGTTTTATCAGCATAAAGGCTTAAGCGATAGCGCGGGGACGGCCAGAGGCAATAACGCTCTGCCGGCGCAGCATTTAAATATTCGGTATATGAGAATGTTTGCAGGGGCGTTTATGTATGCGTCGGGTAACCATATCGGTATTGAGTGGGGTTCCACGCCGCTTGCAAGCGCGCCCAATGACTGGTCGGGTTTTGGCTGGGGCATAGCGCATGAAATCGGCCATAATATCAACCAGGGGACCTACGCAGTTGCGGAGGTGACCAACAATTATTTTGCACAGCTTTTGACTGGCAAGACGCGTTATACATATGAAAACGTCTATAAAAAAGTGACTTCCGGCGCAGTCGGACGCGCCTCCAATGTATTTACGCAGCTAGCGCTATACTGGCAGCTCCATTTGGCGTTTGATAACCAATTGGACGATAAGCATCTGTATACGGATTACGAAGAGATGTTTAACAATCTGTTCTTTGCCCGCATGGATACGTATTCGAGAAATCCTGCAAAGGCGCCGCAGCCAGGATTGACTTTAAACGGAGGATCCGATCAGAATCTGATGCGTTTGGCGTGTGCGGCAGCTAATAAAAATATCCTTCCGTTCTTTGAACGTTGGGGCATGGAACCGGATGACGCCACCAGGACTTATGCGGCATTGTATGGCGAAGAGGAACAAAAAGCGCTCTATTATGTCAATGACGAAGCCAGGAATTATCGTGTCAACCATTTGAATCAGGAAGAACAAGAAACGATCCGCGGAAAAGATGTAATAACGGAGGCTGCTTTATCGAGTCAGTCCAACCGGGTGACGCTTCGGATTAAGACCAATCAGAACGCCGCTTTGATCTTAGGCTATGAGATTAGCCGCAGTATGTATGCAAACGGACGGAAACAGACGGAAGTGATTGGTTTCGTTCCCATTGATACGGCGAACGCGACGGAGTATGTAGATACAGTTTCTTCCATTAATAACCGCGTGATGGAATATGAAGTACGGGCGGTTGACAAATATTTGAATTATTCCAACGTAAAAAGCGCCGGATCGGAGAAAATAGAGACAAACGGGATCCTAAATAAAGATGTATGGACTGTGGAAACGACGATGACCTCGGCAGACGATACGATTATTGCTCCGGATGATGACGATCCGGATAACGGAACGGGCGCGGCCGACAAGAAGGTACACAGCATTGACCGGGTTTTGGATAACAAACGGGATGATGCAGGATCCTATCATGGAACCATCAAAGGTTCTACGACAACCATTACAATGGATCTGCATAAGATGGAGCAGGTAACGGCGCTTCGGTATCAGGGCAGCGCTTTACAAAAAGTAACGGTTGCAGTCAGCACGGACGGCCAGGCCTGGACGATGGTTAAGGCGGATTATACCGGCCTGACAGGAACAGAGGATCAGGAACAGACCATCTGGTTTGATGCGATTACGCAAGATGGCCAGATATGTGAAAATTGGATCGGCACATACGATGCTCGTTTTGTAAGGCTGACGATTGTGCAGACAGGCGATGTTACAATCCGGGAGATCGATATCTGCGGCCCATCCGGCGACAATGTGGAATTTTTAACAGCAGAAGGACAGCAGGTGATTGGCGTCCTTCGTGAAAATTACCAGTATGGAAAAGAAGAAGCGGATGTGATTCCGGCAGGCTCTCTGATTTTTACCGGAAGCTATAAAGGGAATCCGGCATATAATCTTGTAGTCTTGTATGATATGGAAGGCAATGTTGTCGGAGCGAAGGACGGTGAAGTCCACGCTATGCAGGTGATTTTTGCCGAAGATCCAAAAGATGGTGATTTAGGGGAGATGTCTAACGGCACGTGGGTATATTATGTAGAGCCTGGATTCTGGGATGCGAAATCCCTACAGGCTATCAGCGGCGGTGTGCGCGCGGAATTGTATCGTGTGGACAATGCTCTAACGCTTGAAGGGGAACGCGTAGTCAGTGATACGAAGGTTATCCCGGTTCCAGCGGATCCCAACGACTTAAAGGACATTACTTTAACAGGCAAGATACCCGATTAACCCTATATGGAGGTAAACATGAAAAAATGGATTGAAATATTTATGGTGTCATTCTTTCTTTGCGCTATTGTGCCGATGGCGGTTTTCGCGGCAACAAACGGAAGCGGAAGCCTTACGGCGGATGGGGAGAAAAATCAGGTCACTGTTTCCCTGGATACCCCGGAAGGAAAGACGGAGGCCATTACATCTCTGCGGTTGCAGCTTTTCGTATCCGCGATCACAGGCAGTATGGAAGCGCCGGAATTTGCGTTTGAGGGCGCAATCAGCAGTATGATTCAAGATGCTAACGTGAGCAAAGACGAAAACGGAAATTATTTGGTCGATCTGATTCTTTCCGGCAAAAAAAATCAGGATATTTTCGCTTCCGGCGGATCTGTAAAACTGGGAACATTATCGGTTAAACCTGTAGGGGAAGCATATGAGCTTCAGGTGGAAATCGTCGATCTGGCAGGCGGCAGCGAACCTATGGCCAGATACGTAGAAGCTGCCGGATCGTCTGTAACGGAGCTTTCGCTTGCAAATGTAACGCCGGTACGGATCGAAAAGAAAAACGGTTCTGACCCCGGTCCGGATCCTGTTCCGGGTCCGGAACCGAAACCAGATCCGGGTCCGTCTCCGGGACAGCCGCAGGAGGTTGTGGCGCCTGGAACGCCAAGTCTGACCGCTACGGTGTCCAAACCGAAGATTGTATTTACATGGACTAATATTGCCGGAGCCGATGGCTATACGTTATATGAATTAAATCCGGCAACGCAAAAATATGAAGAGTTTTACAGCGTTGCCGCTCCGGTGGCTGCATATACCAAGGAATATACGTATGCGAGCACACATTCGTTCCGAATTGCCGCGTATAAAGTAAAAGCGGATAACAGCAAGCTGTACGGAGCGCAGAGTCCTGTCATAAATGTGACGATTGGGCCGGATAAGGTAAAGGATTTTACGCCTGAGTACAAAAATACGACGAAAGCCGTGCTCTCCTGGAAAAAAGCAAGCGGCGCAAGCGGCTATCAGATCTACCGCAGTACGAAAAAAAGCGGCAAGTATACGCTGTTGAAAACCATTAAAAAAGGTTCGACCAAATCTTATACCGTTACGCATAAGGCCGGCAAAGTGTATTACTATAAAATCAGAGCCTATGTAAACGGGGCGGATGGAAAACCGGTATACGGCAGCTTCTGTACAGCCGAACAGGCAAAGGTAAAAGCGCCAAAGGTCAAGGTTTCGGTCAATGCCGCATCAAAGAGCGTGAAACTGAGCTGGAAAAAAATTGCTCGTGCAAACGGTTACAATATTTATCGCGCCAAGAAGAAAAACGGCAAATATAAACTGATTAAAACGATCAAAAACGCTTCGGAACTGAGCTTTACTGAGACAAAGGCAAGCGGATCGTCCGTTTGGTATTACAAGGTGTGCGCATATGAAACGCAAAAGAAGGGCAAAGCTTTAGAAGGGAAAGCTTCTGTCATTGTAAAAGCAAAATAAAAGGAGGGAATTAGCTATGCCAATTAGTCTGCAAAAAGGCCAAAAAGTCAGCCTGACCAAAGGAAACCCGGGTTTGACGAAAGTGGTTGTCGGCTTAGGCTGGGACGTCAATCAGTTTGATACCGGCGGAGATTTTGATTTGGATGCCGCGGCATTTTTATTGGCGGATACCGGAAAAGTATCCAGGCCGGAGGATTTTGTGTTTTATGGCAATCTGACGCATCCGTCCGGAAGCGTGCAGCATATGGGGGATAACCTGACAGGCGCCGGGGACGGAGACGATGAGGAGATTAAAATTGATTTGACGAAGGTTCCGGATGCTATCACCAAAATAGCGTTTACTGTTACAATTTATGAACCGGAAGCAAGACGGCAAAATTTTGGGCAGGTCAATAATGCATTTATCCGGATTTATAATGAAGCAACCGGTGAAGAAATGCTCCGTTATGATCTGGGAGAAGATTTTTCGATTGAAACCGCAGCCGTTTTTGGAGAGTTGTATAAAAACGGAAGCGAATGGAAATTCAATGCCATTGGAAGCGGCTACCAGGGAGGACTGGCAGCATTGTGCGCTAATTATGGCGTAGAGGTAGGTTAAAGAAATTAGATTTACAAAAGGAGAAGCGCCGAAGTGCGTTTCTCCTTTTTTTGTTGGATTAGGAAAGACCTTACTGCTAGCGCATACTTTTTTATGGAGGGTTGCCGGTTCGTGTCAAAATTTGTTGAATTTTATCCCTGATTGTGTTACATTAATTGGTAAAATAATTGGAAAAATATGGTATTTTTAGCAGGGGTGGTTGACAATGGTACGGGAATATATGGAGCAGAATGTATATGATGCCCTGCAAGGGCGGTTAAAATTGATCTTTGAGGAATTTGACAATATATATCTGTCGTTCTCAGGAGGAAAAGACAGTGGATTGCTTTTAAACCTTTTGCTGGATTTTCGAAGAAAATATTATCCGCAAAAAAAAATTGGGTTGTTTCATCAGGATTTTGAAGCGCAGTATACGGTGACGACAGAATATGTGGAACGGACTTTTGAGCGGCTCAAGGATGAAGTGGAGCCGTATTGGGTCTGTCTGCCGATGGCGACGCGGACGGCTCTTAGCAATTATCAAATGTATTGGTATCCCTGGGACGATACGAAGCAGGAAATCTGGGTCAGGGATATGCCGAAAAAACCATATGTTATTCATTTGAACAATAATCCGATCACAACCTATCGGTATCGGATGAATCAGGAAAATCTGGCCAAACAATTTGGACGTTGGTATCGAATTGCCCATGGCAATAAAAAAACGGTTTGCCTGTTGGGGATGCGTGCCGACGAGTCGATGCAGAGGTACAGCGGATTTTTAAATAAGAAGAATGGCTATCATGGGGAATGCTGGATTAGTCAACAATTTAAAGACGTCTGGTGCGCGTCTCCAATTTTTGACTGGACGTTAGAGGATATCTGGCACGCCAATTATCTGTTTGGCTATGATTATAACCGTCTCTATGATCTGTATTATAAGGCAGGCCTGAAGGTTTCGCAGATGCGTGTGGCTTCACCGTTTAACGATTATTCTAAGGATGCGTTGAATCTGTATCGCGTCATTGATCCGGAAATTTGGGTAAAACTGATAGGCCGGGTACGGGGAGCCAATTTTACCAGTATCTATGGAAGGACGAAAGCTATGGGATATCGGGGCGTCACTCTGCCCGAGGGTCATACCTGGAAATCCTATACGATGTTTTTATTGGATACGCTGCCTGTCAGACTCCGCAATAACTATGCCAAGAAATTTAACGCTTCCATGGAGTTTTGGCATAAGACCGGCGGCGGATTAGACGAAGATACAATTGTAGAGCTAAAAGAGCATGGTTATAAAATTCGGAGAAACGGTATTTCCAATTATACCTTAAATAAAAAATCCAGAATTATTTTTTTGGAAAAAATTCCGGATCATACAGACGACATCAAATCGACAAAGGATATTCCGAGCTGGAAACGGATGTGTTACTGCATCTTAAAAAATGATCATATCTGCCGTTTTATGGGTTTTGGAATGACCAAAGAGCAGAAAAGCCGCGTCGATGCGATCCGCAAAAAATACAAAAGCGTAGAAGGGATGGAATATGGAGTATAAAAGTCCAGTGTATCAAGTGATACCTGTATCCATAAAAAAAATAAAACCAAATGACTATAATCCCAATAAAGTGGCGACGCCGGAGATGAAGCTGCTCTATGAGAGCATCAAAACCGACGGATATACGATGCCGATTGTCTGTTACCATGATGAAAAAGCCGACGACTATATTATCGTGGATGGGTTTCATCGTTATCGGATTATGTTGGAGCACCCGGATATCTATGAGAGGGAGCAGGGGATGCTTCCAGTATCCGTAATCAATAAAACGATTGATCAGAGGATGGCGAGCACGATCCGACACAATCGCGCAAGGGGAAGTCATGATGTGGATTTAATGAGCAACATTGTAAAAGAACTGCATGAACTGGGACGTTCGGATGCATGGATATCAAAGCATCTTGGTATGGATAAAGATGAGATACTGCGCTTAAAACAGATTACAGGTCTTGCGGCGCTGTTTAAGGATGTAAAATTTGGAAAGGCATGGAAGCCAATGGATAATGAAAACACCTGATTACAACAGGTGTTTTTTCTATGGCGTACGGATAGGATGGAC
>CAOJLW010000016.1 GCA_948438565.1 uncultured Lachnospiraceae bacterium
AAATTGTTTCCGAACCGGATATGCGTTCGCCGGAGGAAGTAATCGCTTATCTGGATAAGCTGCGGCTGTTGATTCAGTACCTCGGGGCGTCGGACTGTAAATTGCAGGAGGGATCCATGCGCGCGGACGTCAATCTTTCCGTGCGTTTGGCCGGGGAAACAGAGTATGGAACCCGTACGGAGATGAAAAACCTCAATTCATTTAAAGCGATTGGCCGGGCAATTGTCCAAGAGCGGGATCGCCAGATCGATTTGTTGGAATCGGGGAAAACCGTAGTGCAGGAGACCAGGCGTTGGGACGATTTGAAAGGGCGCTCCTATGCTATGCGTTCCAAAGAGGATGCGCAGGATTACCGTTATTTTCCGGATCCGGATTTGCCGCCGGTGCATATTAGCGATGCATGGATTGCAAAGATCAAAGAGCGGCAGCCGGAATTCCGTGAGGAAAAGCTCAAACGCTATCAGAGCGAATTCGGCCTTCCGCTTTATGACGCTGAGATTTTAACCGGGACAAAGAAACTGGCGGATTTTTTTGAAGCTGCCACAGCGGTCAGCGGTAAACCCAAGAAGGTCTCGAATTGGCTGATGGGCGAGACGATACGCCTGTTAAAAGAGCGGGAGATGGAAGCGGACGAGATCCGGTTTTCTCCGCAGAATCTGGCGAAGCTGATTGATCTGGCCGATGCGGGCGTGATTAACAGTTCGGTGGCCAAAGAGGTTTTTGAGGCTATGTTTGACGGGGATGTGGATCCTAATCAGTTTGTGGAAGAGAAGGGGTTAAAAACGGTGCACGACGAGGGAGCATTGCGGGACGCAGTGGCGCAGGCAATCCGGGACAATCCGAAATCGGTGGAAGATTTCCACAATGGGAAAGAAAAAGCGATTGGTTTTCTGGTGGGACAGACGATGAAGGCGATGAAGGGAAAGGCGAATCCGGGATTGGTAAATCGGATACTAAAAGAATTATTGTAAACAGTTTTTCCACAAAGTGTTGACAGAATGTGGATAAGATGTGGATATAGAGTGGATGAATGTAGGATTGGGATGCAAAGCGTTGCATATGGCTTTGCATCCTGATTTAGTTTCAGCGATGGAGCGCTGGAAACGGTCGTGGAGGGGAGACTGTGGCAGAATAGCCGTAAGCCGCATCTCCAAAGAAAATCCCAATTTGCATTGAGATTTTTACTGCGATGCATTATACTGCTTATATCTATACATACAAATTAAGGAGATTATTATGTCTGAACAGGATTTTTATGAAGTAGAACCAACAGAAGATACAGTGGGAACGACAGATATCCCAGAGAAGGAAGATCCAGAGGAATACGACCAGATTTGCTATATGTGCCGCAGGCCGGAACGCGTGGCGGGGAAGATGATTCGGATTCCAAACGATATTTGCATTTGCCAGGATTGTATGCAGAAAACGTTTGACGCTATGAACAATCCGGGTTTTTCCATGAACGATATGATGGGCATGGGTAAAATTCCAAATGTCAGTATGATTGATTTGACAAATTTTCCGGGAGCGACGCCTTACCAACCCAAGATTAAGAAAAAGAAAAAGGAAGAAAAACAAGAGCCGGTCATTGATATCCGCGCAATTCCGGCGCCCCATAAAATTAAAGCCAGTCTGGATGATTATGTAGTGGGACAGGAGTATGCCAAAAAGGTGATGTCGGTAGCCGTATACAATCATTACAAGCGTATTGCCTCGGATGTGGACGACGGAGTGGAAATTGAAAAGTCCAATATGCTGATGATAGGCCCGACTGGATCCGGTAAGACCTATATGGTAAAGACGTTGGCGAAGCTTTTAAACGTGCCGCTTGCGATTACCGACGCAACGTCACTGACGGAAGCGGGATATATCGGGGATGATATTGAAAGCGTAGTCAGTAAGCTGTTAGCCGCTGCCGAAAATGATGTGGATCGTGCGGAGAATGGGATTATTTTTATTGATGAAATTGATAAGATTGCCAAGAAGAAAAATACCAACCAGAGGGATGTCAGCGGGGAATCCGTACAGCAGGGGATGTTGAAGCTTTTGGAAGGGGCCGATGTGGAGGTTCCGGTCGGGGCGAGCAGTAAAAACGCTATGGTCCCTATGGTGACGGTCAATACCAGGAACATTTTATTTGTCTGCGGCGGCGCGTTTCCGGGTTTGGAGGAAATTATCAAAGAGCGTTTAAATAAGGCGGCTTCCATCGGCTTTCGTGCTGATTTAAAGGATAAATATGATAAGGAAGAAAACCTGTTGACGCGGGTTTTGGCCGAGGATGTGCGTAAATATGGTATGATACCGGAGTTTTTGGGACGTCTGCCGATTCTGTTTTCTTTAGAGGCTCTGACGGAAGATATGCTGGTGCGTGTATTGGCGGAGCCGAAAAATGCTATTTTAAAGCAATACCAAAAGCTGCTTGCTATGGATGAAGTGAAGCTGGAGTTTGAAGAAGCCGCGCTGCATTCGATTGCCGTTAAGGCAAAAGAGAAAAAAGCGGGAGCAAGGGCTCTGCGTGCGATTTTAGAGGAGTTTATGCTGGATATCATGTATGAAATCCCCAAGGACGACGATATTGGCGCAGTGACGATTACGAAAGATTACATTGAGGGAACCGGTGGGCCGGTGATTACCATGAGGAAATGCAGGTAAAGACATGACAGGGCATAACCCGTACGATTCGTTCATATACTAAACCGAGGAAAAGGAATGGACGAAGAAGAGATGGATTGTCAAGAGGCAGTATATTCCGATGATTATTATGATATTATAGGCAATGAATCTGAGGCTGCTCAGGAGATTAAGGGCGTCTGTCAGCAGAATTTGGGAAATCGTTATGTCGTGTATTATTTGCCCCGGAATGAGGTGCCTGCGTTATCGGTAGGCACCTATAAGTATATCAATATTCCAAAATGCTTTACCTTATTTGATCAAAATGCCCTGGAAGCCAGCGGGATTATCCGTGTGCAGACGCAGCGCAATCTGGAGTTAAAAGGCAGTAATATTATTATCGGTTTTTTAGATACCGGCATTCAATATGAGAACAGCGCGTTTCGCAATGAGGATGGCAGCAGCCGGATTTTAGCCATCTGGGATCAGAGCATCCGATCGGATCGCCATCCGGAAGGGTTTATTTACGGGACAGAGTATACCAAGGAAGAGATTGATTTTGCCTTGCAGCAGGAGAATCCCAGAGAATATGTGCCGCAGACGGATGAGATCGGGCATGGGACGATGTTGGCGTCTATTGCTGCCGGAAGCGAGGATTTGGGTAATGATTTTATTGGCGCAGCGCCCTATGCGGATATTGCAGTAGTCAAGCTCAAGCCTGCCAAGGAGAATTTGCGGCAGTTTTATTTTATAAAGGAAGGCGCGATTGCCTATCAGGAAAATGATATTTTTACGGCGATTGATTATCTGAACCGGCTGGCTTTAAAGCTTGGAAAACCCTTAGCGCTTTGCATTGGCCTTGGCACCAACCAGGGAAATCGCGGCAGCGGAGGTCGTCTGACGTCCTATTTGGATGATGTGGCGTCGATGTACCGCAGGGGCGTCTGCATTGCGGTTGGAAGCGAGGCAATTGCCAGGCATCACTATTTTGGCAGTGTCCATGAAAACCATTCGGATCGCGTCGAGATCAATGTGACCGAGGATATGAAAGGTTTTATAGTGGAGCTGTGGGCGCGTTCTTCGGAATTGTTTGCGGTTTCCGTGATATCTCCAACCGGGGAAGTGCTGCCCCGTGTGCCTGTTTGGAATGGACAGCAGCAAAAACAGCGTTTTTTGCTGGAAAACAGCAGCGTGATTATCGATTATCAGATGGGCGGAGAGCGCAGCAAAGAGCAGCTTGTCCATATGACGTTTAGCAATCCGGTTATGGGGGTCTGGGTGGTGGAAGTGTATCCCTACCGCATTTCAGACGGAATGTTTAATATGTATCTTCCAGTGACGGATTTTTTGGAGCATGAGGTCTATTTTGTACGCTCCAACCCGGATATGACCTTGACGGTTCCCTCTAGCGCAAGGTTTCCGATGGCAGTTGGAGGATATAATGCGCAGACCGGAGGAATTTATATTGAGTCGGGCAGGGGATATACGACCGACGGCACGATTAAGCCTGATTTTGTCGCCCCGGCAGTCGACGTATTTACGCAAAATCAATATGGCCGTTACGATCGGATGAGCGGCACCAGCGCTTCGGCTGCAATTGCGGCGGGAGCATGCGCTCTTTTACTGGAATGGAATATTGACTACAACAATAATCCCAGCGTCAATTCCATTGAACTGCGAAATCAGATTATCAATGGGGCGCAAAGAGTCAGCAATCAGCTATACCCAAATCGGGAGGAAGGCTTTGGACGTTTGGATATCTATCAGAGTATATTGAATATGAGGAATTTGTGAGGGGAAGAAGAACATGATAGGGAGCTGCTGCGGCAGCTTCTTTTTTTTGTGTGAAGTGTGATTGTGTCTGACTTTTCTATGAAAAGATTGCCAGAGGATCCGGAAATATAATAAGTATGGCATCAGTTTGGGAAATTGGCTGCTTGGGCAGTCTCTTTTTGTATATAATCATTCAGTGTCTCTTGACATAATATATATTATTGATGCATAATAAAAAAGATGATAACGGTAAGTGTTTGATGGGTTTCATGTAAAAAAGGAGGGAGTATTTCAATGAAAAAATGGTTTTCTATTTTAAACTATTTGGCAGTATGCATCTGCATCCTGTGTTTGAGAAACGGCGTCGAGGTGAAAGCTGCGTCAGAAAAAGTGATGGGAGTCGTACAGACGGGAGATTCTACAGATTCCGTAGCAATAGCCTGGGAGCGGATGGATTATGCGTTTGGCTATCAGGTTGAATATTGTGAAAACGATAGCTTTAGCGGTGGCGCCTATGGCGTGAAATCTGTGGCTGCAACAGCACAATCCGTACGGATCTCCGGGTTGAGTGCAGGAAAGTCTTATTATATTCGTGTTTGGATGTTGGATGAAACGGGGAATCGACAAGCGGTTTCGGATAAGCTAGAAGCGGTGACTGCCCCGGAAGGCGTCGTGGAAAATTTGGTTCAGACGAATGGAAAGGATTCATCGACGCTTTGCTGTTCCTGGGATAGATCTGTGGGGGCAAATGCATATCGTCTGGACTGGATTACACATGATTATTCAACAAAAACCTGGGGAGTTTGGACTATCCAGCCGATGGAGGATATCAATACGTGGCAATTGCCGGCCAAGCAAGATACAGGATATGCTATCCATATTTTTAAGGGTCTGAAAAGCGCCGATGGGTATGTGGCGTATGCAGATCAATTTGCGGAAGTATTTTTGTATCCTGTTCCGTCTAAAGTGACAAAGGTTCAGATGCTGGTAAGCGGCATACATCGGTTTTGGCCGGAAGAAGGCTCCGTAAGGTTTGGATGGAACCCAAGCATAGGGGCGGAAGGCTATGAATATGTCGTTTATGGGTATCATGGTAAAAAGCTTTTTTCAGGAACGACGAAAGAATATCGCAATGTGTGGGTGCAACATGAGAAGCTGACCAATGATCAGTTTATGAAAATAAAAGTGAGGGCTTACAACACGGTAGATGGAAAAAGGAGATATGGGGAATGGTCAGAGGAATGTTATTTTGCGAAATGTCTGAGAAATGTAAGGATTTTAAAGAAAGAGGGAGGATTGCGGATAGCGTGGAGTAAGACAAAAGGAGCCAAGAATTATACTGTTTATGCATCCGTAAAGCAGAATTCCGGTTACAAGAAACTGGGAACGACGTCGAAAAACAGGTATCAGATTAAAAAAGTAAACGGCAGGAAATTGGTTCGTGGCAAAGTTTATTATTTTAAAGTGATTGCAAATAAAAAGGTCGGTAAGAAGCGATATTCCAGTGATCAGAGCTGGTATTTTAGCAGGATTTATTAGGAGGTTTTTATGGGAAAAAGAATATTGGCGTTGTGTTTGACAATTATGCTATCCATTACGATATGTCCGTCAGGACTATCGGCGGCAGACGTGATTGGAGAAAGACAAAATGAGACAGAATTAGAAGCGGGAATTCCTTCATTTGGAGATGCGCTCGAGAGGAATATAATCGAAATTTCAGAGGAAGAGGCGCGTTTGCTTCACGATGTATGCAAAGAAGAGCAGGGAGAGTGTACGCGCGCTTCACAGAAGTATTCCGCTTCCTGGGATAAGTATTCTTCTAATTATATGTATAATCGCCTGAATAAAAAAGAACAGCAATTCTGGGACGCTATGGACGAGCTTTGCAGGAGCTATCTTACAACCAATAAGGACGCTAAACATTTTGCTGTGAAAGATACTAATGATGGTTTTGTACGTTGGTGTTATATCATGGATCCGGTTTCTTATTCAGTCAAGGATTTGAAAGAAAATAGGGTATACCAATTGATATCGTGGTTTCTTTATGCAAATCCGCAGTACTATTTTGTGGATGGTTGTTTTTCTGGGAAGGATGGCACAGTCTGGCTGATGGTTTATGATGCGTTCGGGAAGGGAACGAACCGGAAAAAAAGTACGGCGAAAATGAAAAAAGTGATTGACGATATGGAACGCGAAATTGCCAAAGAGAAAACGGATATAGAAAAAGCCCGTGTAGCGCATGATTTGATTATACAGCATGTAACATATGATGCGTTAAATCAAACGCCTTTTGAGCAGTCACCATATCACCAAAGCGCATTCAGCGTTTTTTGCCGGAGATCCACCGTATGCACGGGCTATGCTATGGCCTTTGAATTGTTAATGAATGGCGCAGGCGTGGATACCTTGGTTGTTTTAAGCAAAACACATGCCTGGAATATGATTTGTCTGAATCATAGATGGTATCATGTCGATTGTACTTGGGATGATAAGGAGGGATTGAATGGAAAAGAAGCAGTCTATACCTATTTTAATCGCAGTACGGAAATGTTAATGCAATTGGATCCGGACGAGAATCATTTGATGTTATTGGAGTATAGGGATTATGTGCCAAAATGCACCTGGGATTCCGGAGCGACAGAAAACAGTATTGGAACGTATGAAGAGCCTGTCGCCGTATCCGGACAACCCAAGATTACGCAAAAAAAAGTTTCCGGAGGCGTTATGGTGTCCATCCAGGCAGCGGATGCGGGAGCGGAAATTTATTATACGCTGGATGGAAAAAAACCTTCTTCGTCTTTTTCCAGAAGCAATCTGTATAGGAAGCCGTTTAAAGTCACTGGTCCGACGACAGTAAAGGCGATTGCCGTTTGCGACGGAAAATGGAACAGTGAGATTTCTACGAAAAAAATCAAGGGAAAGCGCTATACGATTACGTTCCATTCCAAAGGAGGGAGCAAAATAAAATCGCAGCAGGTATTCGCCTATGCGAAAGTGCAGAAGCCGTCCGAACCAAGGCGAGCAGGATATCAATTTGTGGGTTGGTATCAGGAGCAAGAATGTAAAAATGCATGGGACTTTGGGAAAAAAGTTACAAAAAATCTGGATCTCTATGCCAAATGGCGGAAACAATAATCGGAAAGGAATCAAAGAAGAGGAGTGGAAATGGAAATCTATCAGGCGAACTGGGATATGCTGTCTGTGGTAACGGACATTACGCAAAATACAATCGATGACAGATATCCCAGGTATTATCCTGCCGGCGCAGTGGAATTTTTTAAACAATGTCATAAAGAACAACATATCAAAAAGGATTTGGAGGATGGAGATGTTTTTTTGTTGTCTGTCGACGGGAATCCGATAGCGACCGTCACAGTGAAAGAAAATCATATCCTTAGATTATTTGTGTTAACAAAATTTCAGCATCGGGGATATGGCAGGCAGTTGTTAGACTTTGCTGAAAACAGGATTGCCCAAAATCATGCGGAATGCGTTGTGGACGCTTCTTTTCCTGCAAAACGTATGTATCTGAACAGAGGATATGTGGAGAAGGCGTACCATACCCTTAGGACGGACAATGGGGATTATTTATGTTATGATGTGATGGTAAAAGAGCTGTCAAACCGGTGAACGGTTACGCGCATAAGACAATGAAAAAAGGAATGGCAGGGAGGTATCGGATGAAGATCGATCGTATGAGTGGGATTTTATCCATTTTACTACAGCAGGATAAAGTGACGGCGCCCTATCTTGCGGAAAAATTTGAGGTTTCACTTATTTTGCGCCTAAAGGGGAAACGAAGCGCATCGTAGAACCCTATGATTTGATTTTTTAATGGTCTAGCTGGTATCTTTGGGGATGGTGCGTGCGCCAAGAGGATTTTCGGCTTTTTAAGCTGGCGCGGATGACTGAGTTACAAAGAACGGAGCCGTTTAAAAAACGCGTTGCGCCGCTTCCTGATCCGTCTGCGGAGCGTTGTCGTGCCGCCGTTAGAAGGCTTTTGGTGGCAGGAGGGGGAGAATGCCGTCGACTACTCCCGGAAGAAAGATTTTATGTGGATTTCTTTGATTCGGCTTCCGGAGTTTGTGACAAGGGAAGCGTTTGCCTGGGCAGTAAAGGAAGCGGAAGCCAGGAAAAAAACGGATGATTCTAAGGTCGAATTTTTGACCTACGACGAGGGATTATGCGTACAGTGTATGCATATCGGCCCATATGATAATGAGCCTGCGACGATAGAGGCTATGGAAGCGTTTGCAAAAGCGCAGGGGTATTTGCCCGATATGGGTAACGGGCGTTATCACCATGAGATTTATATAAGCGACGCAAGAAGGTGTAAACCCGAGAATTTAAAGACAGTTATTCGTCATCCGGTGGCCGCAGCAGGACTCGGATGATAGAAAAAATCGTGACGCCGTTTATCAGAACACTGGTAAGCGGCTTTTTGATTTCCCAGGAAAGACCCTTCTGCTATGAAGCATGAAAGCATCTGACTTTCCTATAAAACAAAAACCCAGAATCCCCTTGTATTACTGGATTTTTCCTGCTATGATTAAAAGAGATGGAATGTCTGTAAAAGACAGAACAAAAGGAAGAAAATCGATCCGGCAGACCGCATCGGTACGATGAGGGATTGGCATTACAGGAAATAAAAGCCTGGATGTCGGCGCGTGCAGTCATGTGGCGTCGGATGGAAAGGATGGCGGACGTATGGGGCAAAATCCGTGGCAGGTAAAAGCGGAATTGCTGTGTTTGGGACTGTACATAACGGAAGAGCAGACAAAACAGCTGCGTGCAGTCAATCCGTTTTTGTTTGAAAAGGGGTTTATCAATGCGGTGCATATGTTTTTTGAAAATGTGCTGATTAATGTATGCGTTGCAGAAGCCTTTTGTAAAAAATCGCCGTACTCGCTATGTCAGATTCATCATCAATGGTATCTGATCCGGGACGGCGTCCTGTTGAATGAAGTGGTATTTTTGACTATGCCGGAGTGGGTGTTTATCCGACAGGACGGTATGATGGTCGGCAGCGTAGTGCGGCCGCATTCCAATGCCTGCCTTTCCGTATGGCCGTCCTTGGATTGTAAATATATCAGAGAAAAAAAGGGCTGCAAATTTTGCAGCCTGACGTCTGTGGATCCAGGGCGGATGACCAGGCTGCGTCCGGATATGGTTGCGCGTCTCGTCAAGGTTGCCCTGGATTACGATCCGGCATATCAGATTAACTTAAGCGGCGGCACCTGTGGCTCTCCGGAAGGCGCGATTGCATATCTGTCGGAAATATGCGCGGCAATTATCGATGCGTGCGGTCAAACCGTTATTTCTGTGGAGTGTGCGCCTCCCGCAGACAGCGCGTATTTAAAGCGTTTGAAAGAGCATGGCGTTACGGCGGTCGTTATGAATCTGGAAATTTTTGACGAGCGGCTGCGTAAGCGTATATGCCCGGGGAAGGGCGAGATTTCAAACAGACAATATATGCAGTCCTTACAGGAAGCCGTTCGTTTCTTTGGAGCGGGCAATGTTTCTTCGGTGTTAATCGTTGGGATACAGCCGATACAGGATGTCCTGACGGCGTGCCGTCAATTGATCGATATGGGCGTGGCGCCGACTTTGATGCCGTTTAAGCCGTTTGATCACACTCCAATGGAACATATGCATACGACAAATTGTGTCGAATACATGGAAATTAGCAGAAAAGTGACCGCATATATGGCGCAAAAAGGTCTGTTTGTCAGAGAAACTTCTGGTTGCGCGGCGTGTGGGGCGTGTTCTGTAGAATCGAACCTGTTGGCAGCGGATATTGGGGAAAAGATATGACATTTGAGAAAACGATCGTATCGATCACATCTTTTTATGAAACATTCGATGATGTATTCAGAAAAATAGACGATCTCTTTCAGAAAGTAACGGACGCAGGGGGAAGGGATGACAACGCTGTCCGCAGCGTAGTCGACATACTTTTGAAATTCCAGTCGGAGTCTTATGGGGGGAAAACGCTTACCCAGGGTGAGGCAAAGGAATATTGTACGCTTTTGAGTCGTATCAAAAACGTTTCGGATCCTCAAGAGGGTATCAAGAGTTTGGACGAAATTGCCAGAGAGTTACAGCGTATCGTACATAGCGATCTGATGAGTAATCGGGAATGGCAGAGCCAGCAAATGTGTATGCAGGCGTTGTGCGCGTTTTTGGAAGCATTGCAGCAGGCGCCGATTGACTCTGATGAGCAGGCGGACGATTATTATAGAGAGGTTCGTATTGTGCGGGGGTTGGTTGCAGACTGCGCAATTGCGATCTGTGCTTTACAGCCGTTATCCAAATGGAGTTACGGTACGGACGAGTATGCGCAACTGGATCCAAAAGGGCAGCTCCTTGTTTTATTAAATCAGGCCATTTTAACCGATCGGATGTATGTTTGCCTGTATTCTTTGGAAATTATTTTGGAGCGGCTGGATAAAAACATTGACACATTTCTGGAATTGGACTGGTATGTCTATTATGTCGCCGGATTTTTAAATTTTAAAATACATAAATATGAAAGGGCGCGGGATTATTTTCAAAGAGTAGTCTCTCAAAAGACAGTTCAGGATTCCAAGGAGAAAGAGATTCGCAATTGTTATTTTCGTTCGATGCTGTTTATTGCGTATAGCTATGAATATAGCGGGGAGTTTGGCGCGGCCATTGAAAAAATCGTTATGGATCCGGACAGTCTGTGCGCTGTCTTGGACGCTTATCCCTTGTCTGAAATTGCTTGTCGGCTCAAGGCGATTATGGATGAAATATGTAAAAACGCTTCCCAGGATTCCTTGGTGCATCGCTATATCCAATCTTTTACCGATGTTTGTCAGAATGCGAAGCTGCTTGAACAAGAAGAACAAAATAAGATGGACGAAGAATTAGAAATTCTGCATGCATTGAGCCATTGCCTGAATGAATTTGCCATTCGCCATAGAAGCATCTCACGGAAAGCGGACGATAACAATTCCTATAGCAGATATTGTGGAAAATTGTTATACCTGGCTCGGTATATGATGCGGGAACTGGCAAAATACAAAAAAGGTTATTTGACGTGTTATGCTACGATTCATGGCGAGTGCCAGGATTATCATAAAGCTTTGGAAGAACTGGACATTGCCAACACGGCATATCGACAAGAAACAAAACTGCGTGGAAAAGAAACCTTACAGGCAGAGGTAAATTTTTTTAAATATTATTTTGGTCTGTTGTGTAACCAGGAATTGAAAGCAGATCGTGATCAATTTGAAAAATATTATACGAAATATGACGATGCGGACGCCAAGTGCCATTTGAAAATTTTTGAGTTTCGACATGAACTCTGCAATTATGTGTCCGGATTGTACGATGAGATAGGTAGAACGTTGGATTCTGGCGCAAAAAAGCATTTAACGCCTGTCAGCGATTCGCTGCGTGTAAAATACGAAGGGTTGTGCGCTCTCAATCCCACTTTATATATGAATGCCAATGTGAGGGCGGAGCTGCGTCTTATGCAGCGGGCTTTTCTTGGCATTTGTGCGCTGCGGGAATATCTGATTGAGCCGACAGCCAAGAAACAGTTCGATCTGCAAAATACAAGCTATCGTTTTTTATGTGTAAAAAAGGACTTTTCCCTCACTTCGCGCGCGCCTGTCAGTGAAGCCGCCGGCTCAGAGGATAAAGACAGGGGAAACGTTTTAAAGAGTGAGCATCTGCCTGATATTACCGCTCAGGCATTTGTACAGGAATGTACCAGCATATTGGACTGTTTGTTTCATACGGATTCTATTTTTATCCTGACGCCGATTTCCGATACGATTGTATTTCAATATCAGACCGGTACAATTCGCAGGTTGTTTGATTTGGATGGACGTTCGATTTTTCCGCGTATGGATAATACGGACGGTTTGCCCATAGAGGATGCGGCGGGAGAGTTGTTTGACATATATAGCGAAATTTCCGCCCACTATGATCAGCGCAAATTGGTCAATCTGCACTGGGAGCGGTTGGGAGAGTATATCTCTGTGATTTACCATTGGGAATACCGTGTGCCGTCTCAGGTGCTGGTGGCGGAAAACGACGGCTGCGCCTATATCAGGCAGATTGCGGATATCGGAGCGTTTGTCGAAACCATAAAAAGAGTCAGGCAAAAACAGGACGACAAAAAGCGTAAGACCTGCGTGGATCGTAAGCGGCATCGTAATATGCCGTGTACGCTTCAAGTAGCAGAATTGCCATGGCTGGAAATTATCCATGAAAAACCGGAAGAAGAGAAATTTTTGGTCGTATGGAACGATAACGGGGATTTTTCCTGCCATATGCTTCCATATTCGGAAAAGGCCTGTCAGGATCGGCATGAGTTTCATACAATGCTCCGAAAGATTGAGATCGAATATGACGCCAGACAGAATCATTGTGCAAACGACTGGGAAGGAAGCCGATCCGACAGAAAAGAGGAGGAAGAGCTGGACAAGGATTTGTTGTGCAGGATTGGAGCACATCTGGAAACCCAAAAAAGAAATCTGCCAGAGAGTATCATAGAGGATATGCGTCGCTTACAGACATATGGAAACAGTGACAATCCCAATGCAATAACTCTGAACGAGAAGGTAAAAAAACAGCAGGAGGCTTTGGTTAGGATACAGGAAATTACACAGCGGTACGAGGAACAGTACAAAAACAGTACGTTGGATCAAGCCGAGCGAGATTATAATTTTTTAGAGGGAATCACTTATGCTAGAAAAGGTTAAAAAATATTTTTGGAGCCTGTTTTTATGCCCGGATTCTATGCTTACATTTTTAAGCGGGGCGTTTGTGGCCGTTTCTGTCAATATCTGCACCAGTCAAATTCCGGAAAGCGCTCTGACGCTGGGATGGCGGTATCTTTTGGCCGCACTCTTGTTTTTTGCTATGGCGGCGGTTCTTTTATGGTGGTCTGTTGTGATTAAACCCTTCCAGCAGGAGTATTATGAGGCGGCCGATCTGAAAGCGGCGCAGAATTCACTGGATTGTTGGTACTATCTCATCCATAAGGGAACAGACGTCACAAAATCGGCGCAGCGTAAATTGTTATTTTGTTTTTGGGGTTTTTGCATTCTGTTGGCAATGTGTATGGTAGTATTGTTTTTTTAGGAAATACCCTAATAGATATTCTCAGGGACAGTGAGAAATGGATAGGTCAGGTAAAAGAGATGTTTGATTATTTTTATATGCAGTCGGGTGCGGGGTATGGCGCATACCGTTTAACCAGCTTTGACGACGCATTGCTGCGTTCCGGCGTTGGAAACTATAATTTATTGAGAGTAAGCAGTCTTCTTCCTGCCGGTTGCAGGCAGGTTTCTTCTGTTGATGTGGAGCAGGGGTCCGGTTTGCATATTGCGTACGCGGCAATCTCTACCAATCGCAAACAGGAGCCGGTTGCATCCGCCGTAGCGGTCGGAATTCCGGCGGACAAATCTCATGTGGGCGTAATTATGGAGTGTTCGGCGCATACGTCGGAGGAGCAGGTCAAAAAGATGGCGGAATCCATGGTGATAGAAGCTATGAAGAAGCGGGGATATGCGATTCGAGAGATTTTGGCCACAAGCTGCGGGGCGGTTTCGTCCGGAGGGGAATACGTAACGGCTTTTTCGGGACTGGCCATGTGGTAATCGGTAAGATCGACAGAGGATTAGGAGGAATTGGATATGCAGTTTGACGACGAAACAGATTATTTGATGCGGATGATACAAGAGGCGGCCGAGGTTTTGTTTTCCGTACTATTAGGCAAGACTTATATACGGAGCGAGATGATTGATACAACAAAATATACGGTTTCCGGGAAGCGGTTGGATACGTATCGGGATATGGTAGATTGCGGTCAGGTCAATGAAGCGGAAAATGTTCTGTTAGAGGATTTAAATTACCAGAATCAGGCGGAAATACTGGCCGCAGCCTGGTTTTATGAATATGTAGGCAAAAAGGGAGAGACTTTTTTAAACCAATGTCATTATTCTATGGAAGAGGCGTTGGATGGTTTAAAGGATCTGATGGAACAGTCCGGCTATCTTTTTTTGATGGATAGATAGTGGAAGGATCATCAACCAGAGGAGATCATTGCGGTGCGGAAAAAGGATCAATGATTGGATGCAAATGGTAGACAGTAGCTTGAACCAAAGATTTCCGGACGAAAAAGTCAATTGATTCGTCTGCTGGAGGAAAGCAGTCATGGATAGGAGCGTGTTTTATGATACATAAATGGATCAGGCAAAAAAAATTGCGAAGCAAAACGCTGCCTATGGCAGTTGTTCTGACGGCGGTGTGCCTATGTGTTTTGGGGACTGCGGGATGCGGCGGACAGGCGGAGGAATTGAAGCAGGCGGCGTTTGGGGAAGAGACAGCGGCTCATCAGCCAGACGATAAAGGGACTGTCGATGCGGTGAATTTTGACCGCAGGCTTAAGAATTACCAGCCGTTACAGGAAGAGTATAATTTTTATTTTACCTATAAAACCGTCCATCCCTGGTGGGATGCGGTGGCTCTTGGGATTGAGGATGCTGTCAGGCAGTACGCGGACATAGGGGTTGACATCTGTTATGAATACCTTGCCCCCGATGGCGTATCCGCGCAGGATCAGGTTCAGCGGTTATATGAGGCGTCTAAGCGGGGGTTTGACGTCATTGGCGTGGATGTAGCCGATGTAGCGGTGGTTACGCCTGTCATCAATGAACTGATCGAACAGGGACATAAGGTTATGACATTTTCCAGTTCAGACGCGACAAAAGAAGATGGGTGTCATCGGATTGCCTATGTGGGCAATACCCATAATTATCAAGACGGCGCCGATCTGACCGAGGCGCTTTGTAAAAAGCTCGAATATCATGGAAAAGTTGCGCTGCTGGTGGGCAATCCGGGCGTGCCGTGCCATGAGGACAGGGCGCAGGGCGCGCAGGACGTCATTGCCAGGTATCCGGACATGGAAATTGTGCAGATTGCGTATGATGAGGATTCCGTGGATAAGGCCTATGCTTTTACACAGGAATTTCTGGCGCAATATAAGGATTTGGCGGGACTTATCTGTTGCAATATGAGCAATCCGGTCGGCGCGGCCAGGGCGGTCATAGAGGCCGGGCGAGAGGACGAGGTGGTGATCGTCGGGATGGATCACGACCAAGAAGCGCTTGGTTATCTGAGAGATGGTCAGATCTATGCGCTGGGCGTTCAGGATTGTTATTCGATTGGCTTTGACACGGTACAGGTCGCTGTTCGCATTGCGGACGGTTATCTTCCGGGGGATGCGTATCCGGAGAAAACAGAGGAAAAAACAACGATTATTTATCAGGATGGCGCAGCGGCGATGCTGCGTACCTTATATGGCGATATGGAATAAAAACGGCAGGAGCAGAACATGGATGGGACACAGCATAAAGGAATTATAAAAAATCAAAAAAAACAGGCCATTGCCTTTGCGGTATGGGGCGGGATGATCATTGCGGCCATTTTAATTATTACGACAATCTGGGTATCGAAAAGCGCGAGGGTTGGAACTAGGCAGGCAGTCAACAGGGTCAGCGAGTTTTATCTGGCTGAGCTGGCCGGACGCCGGGCGCAGGTGGATTCTGAGGAATAGAAAAATAATTTTACATCTAAGGAAAATGCGCGAGCCGATTGAGAGGAAGCG
>CAOJLW010000017.1 GCA_948438565.1 uncultured Lachnospiraceae bacterium
AGGTGTACTCGCCCGGCATCAATGCATAGCTGCCGTCCTCCAAAGGAGCAATTGCGTCTGTCCCACCCTTTTTGGTGATCACTACGTTTGCATCCGACGGCGTAATATGCAGCGTCACTTTGCCCGGTGTATTTTCCAAAACTTCTACCGTACATACGGCTTTTTTACCCTCTACGGTTGCGGTAATCACAGCTTGGCCAGGCGATACGGCCGTAACCACTCCCTTGGCGTCCACTGTCGCAACTGCTTCCCGATCAGACTGAAACGCTACCGGCAATACATAATTGGTCGGGAAGAAATCTACAAGCAGCGTTTTTTTCTGCCCAACTTTGAGAGATGTGCGTTCCTCACGCATAGCAATGCTTTCCAAATCAGTAATGTGATACAACCGAATTTCGGCTGCCGACGCCCATTGCTGATTGGCGTCCGCCGACTCCAGGCAATACAGCCGTACATTGGTAACGTTCTGCGCTTCTTCAAAATGGATTGTCTGCCATCCCTCTGTACTGTCAAATCTGCCATCCGCAATCAATGTCTGATAGGTTCTTCCATGATCCTTACTGATATCCACACGATACCGGACAAACCTTCCATTGGGTGATGAATCGCCCCTTGGCAGGTATTTCACGCTGTTGACTGCCTTCGGCCCGTTTTTGATATGCAGATCTATCCACATCTGATCTCTGGGAACCGCATCATTCCACGCCGTATGCCAAATGCTTCCGGTATCGCCGTCCAATACCTTAGAGGCTGTTTGACTATTATTATGATAATTTCCACAGGTCGCTTCCAACTGATTGAGCGGCACTATCATAGATAAAGCATTCGTTCGAACCGTCGCAGAACCCCCCGCATTTCCAGCCGTATCTTTCGCCACCACCGTGTAATAGTAATCGCCTGTTGGAGGATCGCCTGCCACATAGCTTTCATTGGTCGTAATGGCCACTTTATTGCCAGCATCCGGTACAAATCCTGCCGTATCGGATCCATATACTTCATAATACACGCTTCCATTGTCATCGGTTGCCGCATCCCAGACAAGCGTCACGATACCCTCGTCATCTGCGGAAGCCTTTAAACCGGAAATTGCGCTTGGAGGCGTAGTATCCTTTGGTGCTTCCCCTTCCTGAAACGTTAGTACAAACGAAACAGACTGATTGACATCATCTTCTAACACCACTTCTACATATCTGCCCCCTACATTAAATGACGCATTGCTTGTCACATCTTTATTGTCCGTTGTAAAAGATTTGTATACCAAGCCTTCCGGTACCGGAACAATAGCCCGAAACGTATCATTAGCCACAATTTCAAATGTGCCTGTCAGGGTCTTGTTCCCGTCATTCCAGGCGATATCTTTCGCTTCGATTTCCTGCGTTCCCTGTAACAAATGGCGGTTTGTTGATAATACGTACGGCGTATCCCGCACTTCACGCACTGCCATTGTTTTCATTTCTTTTCTGCGGACAGGCAGGGAAAGTATGTCCGATCCCCTGTACCTGCCCAGATAGTTCCAATCCCAGAAATCCCAGATATCATAAGATTTTTCTGGTTCCAATCCTATGCCGCCAAAAGCGGTATCTGTGCCCAAATCAGCGCTGATTGTTTTTGGCTGCGATGTTTCATTCCAAAACAATAGGATGTGGTCGTCATAAGAGGATTTAAATTTATAATCTAAAACTTCTGGATTGGTCAGTCCTTTTTGGGTATAATCGCCCTCAAATAAGCCTACCGGACGGGCGGAGACGCCGTCAATTGGAAACGGCACCGATTTGCCGATATCCTGCATTTTCTCATTGCTAATCCGGTTAATGGTTTCACCCAATGTCATCTTTCCAAACAGGAATGCCGTGCCGGTAATCTGGGCATGGCGTAAATCACGATCGTCGTTCTCAAATACTTTTACATCCGGATACAACAGTTTTGTCGTCCTGTGCCGATACCACTGATTGACTGCGGGTTTGGCAATATCCGGCGTAAACTCATTGGTGTCATGAATATTTCTCTGCAGATCAATCAGGCCGATTGCAACGTCTGATCCGCTGTATTCCCAGGAATTTTCCGTGATGCGCACATCGCGGCCAATATAGGTTTTCGGCAATTCATAGATTTTACGATATGCCTCCACGGCTGTCGCGTGCTTATCTTCAAAACCGCCTGTTTTATTTAACAAATAGCCGCCGCCTATTCCATGGTATTGCCCTGCATAATCATAGAAAATGGAACGTATCCCGGCGTCCTTTAAATTGGCGTAGACTTCAGACATATGCTGGATAAAATCCGGATCCGTATAGTCAGGCCCTTCCTGTGCGTCGTTATTTAACATATGCCCCGGATACTGCTCACAATAGTCGTCGGAACGGTAAGACGCCTGCATATATGTCCCGGCCTCGCCGCCTGCTGCCCGCATGGCCGCAACCCATTCCTTCATCGTCGGATAGTTATCGGTCAAATGCTCAAATTGTTTCCAATGCGCGTCATCCCACCAAAGCTGTTCGTTGGGGTTGACATAAGTATCCGGCTCCACGCGCAGATTTGGGATCGCATAATTGGCTAATCCTTTTTTATAGAGATCTTTAACCTCCTGAACCGCAAAATCCGCATTATTGGCATTTGACGTAAACCAGTTTACATACCAAAGGCACTCATAAATATATGGGTCAAAATCCATAAGCTGAACGTCCATAGCGTCTGCCTGCCTTACGGCAAACTGCTCCAGCGAATCATACGGATTTTTTTCTGTGAAATTGATCAGAGCCGTATCGCCCACATAGCTGTCCCCCGCATCTACCAGCTTTCCTGTGCTGTCGTAGATCCGAATATCTGCATCAATGCTTTTACAATTATGGTTACTCAGGCTTTCCTGCGAACGATACGCTGTCGTAATCGTGCTTTGAAAAGCATATGTAGTCAGCTGCCCAATCAAAAAACTTTCTTTGTTCGGATTATCCCGATAGGATATCATTAAATTATTTTTCGAAGTCGTATTGACGCCCTGCTTAAGCTGCGGAACGGTCCAGTTGCCTTCTCCCGTCAGAGCCGCATGGTTTTCATTCGGATTGGGTCCGACAAAAATACCGCCTTTTTCCTGATATTTGGCCGCTATCGGATACATCTGCATCAATTTGACGTCTTCCGTGCCTGATGTGTTGTCAAGTCCGGCGCTCAGTAAAATATCCCCGCCTTGATCATCCAAAGATATTTCCAGGATAATTCCATAAGTTCCCTCTTTACTGCCGGTCAGCCGGACGGCTTTTCCTGATTTTTGTTCGTTTATCTCTTCTGCCGTAAAACGATAGCCGCTGGTACTCTTTTCGGTATTGACCTGAAAATAAGCTCCCAATACATAAGCAAAGCCGCTTGCCTGCTCATAGACATGATATCGTCCAGACTGTAACTCAAAAATCACGCGCACATCCCGGTTTTGCAGCAACAGATAGTCCTCGCCGATCCACTGTAGCTGGGCTTGCTGCGGCGCGTCGCCCGTTGGCATACAGGCCATGGAAACTTCATTCCAGACATTCGCGTCATGCGAAACGGCTCGCACGCTAAATTGCCCTTCCTTTCGGACTGTCAATTTGCCATTTGCATCAATTGCGGCAATATCCGTCCCCTCCGGCAGGATGGACCATGTCACAGTCTGATTTGTGGCGTTCTTTGGAAAAACAGAAGCCGTCATCTGTATCTCGTCTCCCACACGGCGGATCGTCTCTCCATCCTCTGGAGCAATGGAAATCCGTCTGACCGGTATCTCATCCCCTGCATAATTCGTATCTAAAAAAATTCCGTTTATAATAGCGTTCGTATGCGCCGGATTATAATTGTCATTGGTAAAGACTGCGTCCACAGATCCACTGAATACAGTCGAAATATACTTTCCTTGCATCAACTGCGTCAAAGAAACAGGCTCGCCCAGCTTTTCTTTTGTCCCCGCCCGGTATAACTGGACCGTCTGCGTTTTTCCCTGATCGTTTTCCGAAACTACATAAAACGTCAAAATATGTTCATCCGTATCATTGACCATAATACGCACCGTCTGTTGCTTGTCGTCAAACCGGTATGCAATTTTCCTGGTTCCGTCCGGATTTTCCGCATCCGGCAAACCATACTCCCACCATGATTCATTGCCGGCCTGCTGATCGGCATTTCTGGCCACATAGCCGCCCGAACGATCCTCTGTAAAGTAATCCACGCTATCGATATAATACGGCGTATGCGTAATGTCATTGGATGCATCCCATCCGCAAAGCACATACCCGTCCTCTCCATATTTCGACAGCCAGTCCCCTTTAGTTTCACGATCGACGCTCCATTGCCCC
Source organism: uncultured Lachnospiraceae bacterium (assembly GCA_948438565.1). GTDB lineage: Bacteria > Bacillota > Clostridia > Lachnospirales > Lachnospiraceae > Roseburia_B. The sequence continues at coordinate 4,320 of CAOJLW010000017.1, forward strand.
TGCGCAATGTTTTTTATCCATTCCCGATCCCGCTGCATCGACTCAGCAGTTTCTGCCGGCTCGTCCTGTTGCGCAGCAAAAGAAGTCACTTGCCCCGTTTGCAACAACATAACCCAGCTCAGCAGTATACCTAACCCTCGTTTGATCTTCTGTATCATACTCCCACTCCTTTCTGACCGTATGGAATAGACCATTGCCTATTCTCTCTAAGTGATATATTTAGCATATGCTTTCTCGTTTTGGTATTCCATACAATATCCTTTGATCTTTCTATAAATTTTTTATATATTATGTACAGAATATCCTGAGGAATTTTGACTGAAACACAAAAATCCAGATTACAATCTGGATTTTTGCGCGAAAACATAAAATTATTTAATTTTTACATATTTGACCTTACTGTACTTGGAATAGACTTTCACACCATCCAACACGCGATACGCCCTTACTTTCACATAACATTGTTTACCGCTTATCAACTGTTTAATCGTTTTAGTAAGCGTCGTCCCATTTTTTACAGTCAATTTTTGCGCTTTTTTAAACTTGGCGTTTGACGCATAGCGGACTTCATATCCATCCGCTCCTGCAAGCTTCTTCCAACCCACTTTTAACTGTTTTTCTTTAGCGCTCTTAGCCGTTTTTAATGTTACAGCGCTGACTTTAAACGCCATCTTTTGCATGGTTATCTGGACTGAATGCGCCTGAGCTTTCGCGTCTTTCGTCTCTTTTCTGGCCGCTTCGATCCGGCTTTCCGCCTGCTGGACAATCTGTTGAGCCTGGTTTGCCGCCGCTTTGGCCGCTTTTAACTCTTCTTCCAGTTTGACTCTATTTTCTTTATCCACTGCATTCTGTTTCAGAGCCTCCTGTAGCTGCTCTTCTGTCGCTTTTACTAAATTCATTGCCTGATCGGCCATATTCTGCGCTTGATCCGCCGCTTCTTTTGCCGCGTCCGCTTCCGCTTTATTGGCCTGCGCCTCCTGCAGCGCCTGATCGGCTGCTTCTTTTGCCGCGTTGGCCGCTTCTTGATTGGATGCCGCATCCTTTAACGCCTGATCGGCTGTTTTCTGCGCTTGATTGGCTGCGTTCTGCGCTTCCTCAGCCATGGTCTTCGCCGTCTGCGCTGCCGTCTGCGCCGTCTGTGCTGCCGTCTGCGCCGTTGCCGCTGCGCTCCTTACTGCTTCGATGGCGAATGCGTTATCTTGCGTCGCTGACAACGCCTGTTCCGCAACAAGCTGCGCCCCACTGGCTGCCGTCTGCGCTGCCGTCACCGCTCCCTGTAACGTTTCCAAATCCTTGGCCGTTGCCGCTGCGTCGGCTACTGCCTGTGCCGCTTCTGCCGCGCTCTGCGCCGTAGACGCCGCCAGCTTCGCTGCATCGATATCCTCTTGCAGCGCTGTCGTGTCCATCTTTAACCCCGCCGCTGCTTTCAACAGATCCTGCAGAATGCTTCGCGTATCCTCTCCAGGCGCCGTCTGGCCATTGAGCGCCTTGTACGCATTGGCAAGAGCCGCTTCTAATACTTCCGTACTTTGTTTTGTACAGATGGATGTATCCAATTTAGAATAGACATCATACGCCACATCCAGCAATGCCATCGTTAGTTCTTCCGGTTCTTCTTCTGTCTGGCCCTGATAGTCGCTCCCCATAACCCTGAATTCCATAATTACTGTGGCATTCCAGGCATACTTCGTTTCCACAATATAAAGTCGCATCGCTTTCACATTTTTTGCCTTTGCTTTCTCCTCTTCGGTCAGTTCATAGAAATTGGATTCGATCACATTCTCATCATTTTTCCATTCGATATCGTTCCAGTCCGCCAATTTTTCAAATTGTTCTCCATCATAAGAAATCTGAATTTCACATTTATTGACGCCCCGCCTAAACCCATAAGTAGTCATCAGCTCAAACCGATCCAGATCCATCCCGTTTTCCCAGTCATACTGAAGATACAGCACGCTTGGATCCTGACCCTGGTTCATATCAAATCCCGGTTTTGTCACATCCAGGCTATTGTCATTCGCATTGCCAGGCTTAGAAGCGGCAGGCGTCTTTGCCGGTGAGCTGGCGGTTGCTTCCAATGCAATATTTCTGATATTGGCCGGTTCAAATTCTGCGCGAATCACCAGATCGTCGATTACGCCTGCCAACTCATAGGTTCCATCCGTCACTTCTACCGCTTTTCCGTTTACAAAAGCCTGTTTTAACCGATAGCCTTCCTTTGGCTGAAAAGAAATGACTACGTTTCCGCCGTCGGCTACCTGATTGGCCGGATTGGCAGTAATCGTACCATTTGTTGTCTCTTCAATCGTAATGCTATGGTTTATTTCTCTGTCCGGATTGATAAATCTGGCGTTGGCCCAATCCGCGTGATCGTAGGAATTTCCATTGCCCCCGTCCGTTACCCGCAAAATCAGTTCCCTACAATTTTCAATCAAGACGTTTACCTCTACTTTAGAATTGCTCAATCCTACATTTCCGGAATCGTAGATTTTTTTGCCGTCCGCAATCAATTCAAAGGAAACCTGAGGCGGCGCGTAACCCGTTCCAACATTACCATATGAAATAATCGCTTCATCGTCAATCCCGGCGGTTGCCCGGAACTTATAGCTCTTTCCTCCGAGATAAACTTTAATATCGCCTGCGGCGTGTATCCCTACGCCGTTTTCATACTGCTGTCCCTGAAGCGTAATGGCATTCCCGTCAACCGATAGATTTCTTCGTACCGAACCCCATCCGCTTACAGCGCTGATCCACTCCATTTCTGATAATACCAGTTCATTGGCCGGTATGTTCATTGAAGAAATTTCCCTTTCCAGCGTCTGTTGCTGAATCTCTGATTCACCTACAAAATTAAAAGATAAGTCGGTGCGTACCGTTCCAGCAGCCGGATCTTTAGGCGCCGTCACTTTCCATGCAATCGTAACGCTTTCTCCCGGAGCCAGATTCTTGTCATAGGCGCCCTGCTGCACTGCCGTAAAGCCTTCCGGTACCGTTAAGTCAACCGCTACATTTTCAATCGCTGTCCGGCCTACATTTTTCACTTCTGCGTCGATTGTAAATTCTTCATCCACATTCACATAGCTGAGTGCATTTGAACGGAATCCTACCAGTTTTTCAGACTCATCCTCTCTACCGGCACGAATCCGGAAAACCTTGACGCCATGCGACGGCACATCGCCTGATTCCAGCCAATCGGTTACCATCACTTCACTGGCATTTTCTTTCCACAGATCTTTGGCCGCATAGACAGACGCCTCCGGCAGCTCCACACGGCTGTCTTCTTTCCTGACTTCGGACAAATCATACGAAGCGCTCTGAACGCTGCCGCTCTTGTTAAAAAAGCAAACTGCAATTTCCTGGTCGTCCAGTGGTTTTACGAGAATATCCATGCCATCCTTCGACGACACCCGTTTACATTGCAGCATCGGCGCGGACTGATTCAAATCGATCAATTCACGGTTTGTCACAATATCATAAGCCCCGCCGCAGGCATCATGATCAATTGATCCATCCGCTTTGATAAATTCACGCAAATCGTTCCCAAGCACCAGAGGCGCTTCCAACATACACCAGAGTGTAAAGTGGGATTTATTTTCTTCCTGGCTCAATCCGTTTCCGACTTCCAACATATCCGGATCGTTATATCCGCCCGCTTTTTGGAACTCCCACAATTTCACATCCTCTTCATACTTGCTGACGACAGAAGACCAGCTTGCCTGAATATCTCCAGAAATACGCCAGGAATGCGCGTCCGCAACATCGTCCGCCCAGGTCCATGGCTGCGACCGTCCATGCTCGCACGCCGCAAAAGAGATTTCTTTTTCTTCCTGCCCAGTCTGCGCTGCATAGGCGGCGGTAGCCTCCTTCAGCGCATTGCCCATCTTGACATAGCGGCGCATAATATCTTCTTTTAATCCTTTGATCGGATTGTGAATTTTGATTTTATTGGTTCCCGCCTTCAGATCAATCATCAACTGCTGCCTGCCAGTGTTACTATATCCGTTTGAAGGGGCAAATGTGGTTTCATAAGAAGATTCGTCGTTTACCTCAATAACCGCATACTTCTCACCGGTCGAATAGGTTTTTCTAAAACCAATCGTCAACACATATGTTCCGTCCTCCGGCACATTGACATTTTGAAACGTAACGGAACCCCCGCCTGCGTTCAACCCTGTCACATACCATCCCTGTTTTGAAGCGTTGCCTTCTATTTCCGCATTCTCCGCTTCATATCGGACGCTTTCGGGCTGTCCTATTTTTTCTACCGTAATATAATCCGGCTCCGGCGCTGCCGTCACCGCCGACGTCGTATGGCAGCAGTCATATTTAAAAAATTCTATTCCCCACTCCGCATAGGTCTGCGCGTCCAGTTTTTCATGTCCATAACTGGAAGGCAAATCCTCACAGGTATAATTGCCCGAAGAACTGTACAGTCCTACTTTAAGCGGATACGCGCTGTCTGGTCCCGCTATATTATTTAATTCTTTTATAAAGGCCGGACCGCTTGGAAAACCTGTCAAATCAAATAATAATCTTCCGTCGTCATCCCGCATAGACGACTGCCAGCAATCATCCATATTCAGATACACATAACCATACTCGTTCAGTTTGGAATCCACCATCGCCTGCGCCACTTCACGTATCTTATTTTCATCGATGCTTGTATGGAAACAATTCCAACTGGACCATCCCATCTGGGGAGGAAGCGCATCGGATTCTTTTGCTTTTTTAGACGCCTTGCGCTTCGTTTTTGCCTCGTTTTTTCCTGCCGCCTCTATGCTCTCTAACTCCTGCTCGTCCGTTATGACGTAAGGCGAGTCCTTTTTGGGTGATTCTGCGGACGTCTGTCCCGCTTCCCTTTTGTCCGTCTCTGCCACAGCCTGCGTCGTTTTTCCCCCATCCACAACCGGCGCCGCCATGACAACGCTTTGGGATATCAGACTGCAGGCGAGCGCCATACACCCTAACTGTTTCATTGTTTTTTTCATTCGTTTAACCTCCGTTATACATTCCACTACAGTTTCCCATATTGTCATTGTCTACCAATTAACAACCATATGCAATAAATACCGCCTCCTCATCTAAATTTAAATATTCTTGTATTTCTACAGGCAATGCCTCTATTAATACCGGTTTGTTGCTTGCCGTCAACTGTTTTCTGACTTCCTCCGTCAATCGAACAGTCACCGCATTTTTATGTATAAAACAAGGCGTCGGATCGTCAAAAAAAAGAATGCTTTTTTTTATAACGGCTTCTTCCGCCAAGGGAAGCTCCTCCTGTTTGCAGCTTCCAATGGCTTTTCCGGCCTGATTAAAAAAGAAAAATTTTTCGTTTTTTTCTTGCTTCCTCCACATTTACATATTTCTCCCAGTTATAGTGATAAAAAAATAATAACGCCAAACATCAAGAACAAAACGCCATATAGTAATTTCAAGGCCGGCATCTTCTTCCTAGTTGCCTCCGAAACCCGAACCAGACCGGCGCTTTTATCAATAATCAACGTAAGCAGCACAAGCGGCAGGCACATACAGGCCACATACATCGCAAACGCAAATAATACATACCAATCCAACGCCGTCTGCTTTTCCATCACATAAATAATAGACGCCAGATAGAGCTGTCCAGTGCACAAAAACTCGCCCGCCGATATCACAATGCCTGCGATAAATACAACGCCTGTCAATGATTGTGAACTTTTTTGCAGGATTTCTTCCATGTATTCCTGATGAAATGTTTTCAGTTTTGCCGGAAGCTGCATTTTCATACGCCCATATTTTTCTCTGGAAGCAAAATACATATCCATAAAATTTAAGGCCGCAAATACTATCATACAGATCGACAAAATGATTTTTAACGCTTTCGCCATTGGCGCAATCACCATGGCGCTCAGCTTACCAATCACAGAGCCGAAAACGACGCCTAATAGCAGATAGGTGATCCACTTTGCTACGATAAATGTCATCGCCAACTTCCAGATTTTCTCTTTTTTGGCCGCCAGCAGGGAAATCAAAAAAAACAGTACGGACAAGCCGCAGGGGTTCCACCCGTTCGCCAATCCGGTAAACAACAGCATTCCCCAGTCTTTCCAAGTGATCCTTACATATTTTTTTGACGGATGATATTCGACGCCTTCCCATTGCCTGGCTGTGCCTTCGTTGATTACTTTTGGCACATCGTCCTTGATTTCTTCAAAACCCTGTAAATATCCCTGCTGATAAAACAACAGCGGCGCTTTCCGCCGTGTCTTTGGAACTCGATATTTCTCATAAAACCACTGCGCCAAAGGGAGATGTTGGATATTCCCAATATCCACATACACCATTTTTACATGGGACAACGCCCCTTCCTGCGTGTAGAACGTCTTGTCCATAGAATCAAAATATCCCTGCGCTTTTTGACAATCTGCGCATCCCGGCACATAAAAATATACAAAAAACGCATCGTTTTTATCTATGCCGTTCATCGAATCCACCAGCTCGTTGATACCGTTGGATTGTCCTTTCACTTCTGTAATAATCAGATCTCTGGCCTTTTCGGCAATTTCATCATACCCAAATAGAATCGTTTCCCCTACTTGTAAAGCTGGCGGAGCCGGCGTATAATCCTCCGTCTCCCATGCTCTGGCCGCCTCCTGAAACTCCTCATAGCTTTCCGTTTCGCTCACGTCTTTTAAGATAAAAACATATTCCTCATCCTGGACGACATCCCGCATTTTTTCTCTGATATCGCGTTCAAAATCCTCCCCTTCCGTGCAGCTTTCACAAGTAGAATAATAATAATAGATAACCTCCGTTTGATTTTTTTCCTGCGCCTGCACAGTTTGCCAGGTTCCCAACACGTACAGGACCAGAAGCGCCCCGCATATCCGGATGAGCGTATGCCAATGCTTCTGCTCGCCTTGTCCATCTCTATACAACCGATTCATCCACGCCCCCTCATTTCTCGATTTTCTCCGTTTGACACCCTACAAAGCAGGCGCATGAGACTTCATATACTGCTCCACATCCCCCGGATCGACTTTCTGATATGGAAGATACAGGTATTTTCCATCTTTTAAATCCAGTTTGTCTATATCTCCCCCTGTCGCCAGCGTGTATGCAAGATTAATCATCCCCAAAGCCTGCCCTTCTTTGTCATTATAGACCGTCCCGACGATCTCTCCGTTCTTGACAGCCTCTAACCCGACGTCCGTTCCGTCAATCCCTACAATTAACGGCCACGTTGCACGATCGACTTCCGCCGTTTTTAATGCGTCAATCGCACCAAGCGCCATATCGTCATTATTGGCAAGGATCAGTTCAATCCGATTTCCAAATTCATTGAGCAGCTGCACCATTTTGGTCTGTGCCTGCGCCCGGCTCCAATTAGCAATCGCATGCCCTAGTTTTTCCACCTTAACCCCTTTTTCCACAAGCGTATTGACCGAATACTCTGTTCTTACAATCGGATCCTGATGCCCTGCCTCGCCTTCCAGAACGATATATTGACAGACGCCGTCCCCATTTTTATCCGCTGCCGGATTGCCCAAAAACGCATCCGCAGCAATCTCTCCTTCTAAAATGCCGGATTCAAACGCATTGGCTCCGACATAATAAAGCTGCTCCCAACGTTCCAGATCCTCCGCCACCAGTTCCCTGTTAAAAAAAATAATCGGCACGTCAAATTTTTCCGCCATATCGATAATCGTAGCAGGCTCCGTCCGATCGACCAGATTGACGCAGACGACGTCGCAGCCATCCTCAAGCATTTCTTCCACCTGACTGTTTTGCGTCGGCTGGGCGCCGGAGGCATTGTACATTTCAATATTGATGGCCACGCCGGTTTCATCGGCTTTTTCCCTTGCATATGCTTTAAACGTCTCCATCAACTGCGATACAAAGGTATCATACTGATCGTATACGGTAACGCCAATCCGGATATCTGTTCCCTCATGATGCTCCGGCATCCTGCCGCAGCTTACCGGCAATATGGCAATCGAGCATAAGGCCAGTCCATATGCAGCATACCATTTTCTTTTTTCCATTTTCATAAACCCACCCCTTTCTACTGTACAATCGGAAATAAAATCTTTTGATTTTCTTCCATATATAAGTTTGTCCGGTCAACTACCAGGTAATTGATTACCTGCCCCTTGGCCTCGGACAATGGGGAGTCTAATTGCCTGGCCATCTGTTCAATACTCAAATATCCCATATTAAATTCATTGGGTACGACCAGAGAACTGATCCGGCCCTGATCCAAGTAATATACCGCCTTTTCCGAACAACCAATGCCATATAACAAACATCGTTTTATTCCTTCTGATTCCTTGGCCAACAGATAATCGACCGCCAACTCCGTTTCGTCATTCCCGAGCGCTATCAAAACTTCCACTGGCCGTACCAGATCTTTTTCAGACAACGCCTTGCTCATCTGTTCCAAATCCCCTGACACACTCCACAGTACATCTGCCTTTGTTTCTGCTAACGCCTCTTCTACTCCGATCAGCCGCTGCTGCACGGAAAGCTGCTTTTTATTCCCGCATACAATGCCAATCTTTTTTTTTATCTTTTCCCCGCCGATATCCTGCAATATAATTTCTCCCAACGTTTTTCCAAGACCGATATTATCCGGCCCCGTCCAGGCATATATCCCCTCCGGCTGGGTATCGCTTTCCAACAGAACAATTTCTGTCTGCCCGACCATCTGTTCCAATTCTTTGCTGTTGGCCCCGTCCGCAATCATCTGCACGATCAGTCCGTCAGCGCCGTTTTTCACTTCTCTTTTTATCAGCTCGAGTTCCTCCTGCACGTTGGTAAATTTCCCGGAAAATACATAGTTTAAATCTATATTATTGCCGTTTGCCGCCTGCTCCAGTCCCTCGCGCATCGCAAGCCAGCGATCGTTGTTGCTGTCATTGACAATCACAGAAACCGCATAGGGATCCCCTTTTCTTCCGACGTTTAGCATTTCATACGCAGACCAAATGGTTACGGATACCAATACCAAAAACAGCATTCCAAAATATATTTTATTTTTTCTCATCTGCCTCCTCTCCTTTCATGGACTTCACCCTTCCTTTTTCCAGATTCTCCACAGTTTCTGTGGAATAAGGAATGTCTGGCAGATGGATCCTGGCTATACTGCCTTCATCCGGCTTACTTTCTATCTCCAACCCGTAGGAACTGCCAAAGCGGAGACGTATCCGGTTATGCACATTGATTAACCCTACGCCGGAACCATGCTTACGCACATGGTTATTTTCCGTCAAAAGCTGCTCGACCATCTCCTCCGGCATTCCAGGGCCTTGATCGCAGACCTCAATATAAATATCCGTTCCTTTTTTGTAACCGCGCACTAAAATTTCCCCATCGTCATCGACATATTCCACGCCATAATAAATCGCATTTTCCAACAACGGCTGCAAGACCAGCTTGACCGTACAACTACTGAGGATTGCTTCCTCGATCTGAAAATCCACCCGGAATATATTTTTATACCGTACTTTCTGTATATTCATATAATTCTTGGCGTGTTTGATTTCATCGTCAATACTAATAATGGTCTTGCCGCGGCTTAAGCTAATCCGAAACAGGCTGGCCAACTGCGTAATCATAAAAACCGCGTCCTCATATCGTTCCCCTTCGATCATCCATACGATCGAATCCAATGTGTTATACAAAAAATGAGGATTGATCTGAGACTGTAAGGCGTCCAGCTCGCTTTTCCTTTTCTCCTCCTGCTCCACCACAATGTCCTGCATCAATTTTTGGAGCTGCCGCAACGTCGAATGCAGCGTTTTACCAAGATGCTCTACCTCCATCGTGCCGCCTATATAAATTTCCGCACTGGGCGATCCCGCTTCCCATCGTTTAATCGAATCATTGAGTTTTTGCAGCGGCTTTACGATATTAGCCGATACCAACTGGTTTAAAATAATAGTCGCCAGCATCGTAAGCGCCACCAACATAATGATAAACAGACGTGTTCCATACAATCCCATATTAAACGATCCCATCGGAATGACGCTGACAATCTTCCAACCGGTATAGCTGACAGCCTTCACCGTAATCAGTCTTTTTTCCCCCTGAAACACCTCCTGATAACTTCCGTCGGGATAGTCGGCCGCCTTTAAATTATTTTCCTTATATAAATTGGTATAAATTAATTTTTGCTTGGGATGATAAATAATTTCACCTTCACCATCCATCAAATAGACATATTCCGAAGAATTATCCGTATTGGCCTTATTCAACAATTGCTCGATACTGCTGTAGTTCATATCCACAAGCAGCACGCCCAAAGTCGAATTGCCGTTATTGGTTAATTCCACCGCATTGCTTAAAGAAATCACCCAATAATAACGAAAATTGGTATTGTCGAATAAATTTTGTACATGAGGTGTGGAAAAATGGATGTTTTCCATCTGCCCCATCGCGTCCAAAAACCATTTTTGCCCGGTAACATCGGAATTTACTTTTTCTGTTGCCACGGGGACAGCCGATACCAGGCTGCCGTCTTTGGTATAACAGGCAATGCTAATCAGGTTGTCCTTATTGGCCTCATACAAAAGATTCATTTCCGCATCCATATTTTCCGTCGCCAAATCCATGTCTTTAATCACACTGTAATACAACGCGTCTGAAATACGCCGCATACTCCGAAGATACGTTTCGAGCTTGATCGCCGTCTGGTTCAAAAGCTGCTCGGCGCTTTCAATCATCATATCCTGGATTTGATTGACAAAACGGTTATAAACGGTAATGCTCAAGAAAGCCATACAAGATATGGAAATCACCGTAAAAGAGATCACCATCGTCATCTGTATGGATCGTGGTTTTAATTTTTTTAAAATGGCCATTATTTTTTCATAAAAGTCATTCATTTTTCTCATTTGTTTCAGTCTGCTCTACTTTTTCTGCTTTATACTTAAGTGGGGACATTCCAAACTGTTTTTTAAAGACATAGCTAAAATAATTGGGATTGGAATACCCCACCTGCTCTGCAATAATATAGGTTTTTTCATCTTTACTCATCAAAAGCTCCAGCGCCTGTTCCATCCGATAGTCCGTAAGATAATTGATAAATGTCTTTCCGGTCTCCTTTTTAAAAACAGTAGAAAAATACGCCGTACTGACGCTCAGATAGCTGCAAATCGATTCTACGCTCAGCTCCTGATCCCCATAATTTTCTTTGACATATTCAATCGCCCGGGTTACAAAAAATTT
>CAOJLW010000018.1 GCA_948438565.1 uncultured Lachnospiraceae bacterium
TTTTCAGTAAAATATGTGGAAGAAAGCCTGTCCCCTACCACCATATCCGCATTTTTCTCAAATACCATATCCATCATGGTCGGAGCCGCCTCCGCCGGGTACGTATCGTCCCCGTCCGTAATAATATAGCATTCCGCGTCAATATCCCGGAACATCCTGCGGATGACGTTCCCTTTCCCCTGCTTATATTCATAACGGACAACGGCTCCCGCTTGGCGCGCAATCTCGTCCGTCCCGTCTGTGGAGTTGTTGTCATAGACATAAATTGCGGCTTCGGGCAAAACCCTCCGAAAATCCTTGACTACTTTTTGAATCGTCCTGCTCTCATTGTAACAGGGAATCAGTACTGCTATTTTATCCATGCTCGGCTTCCTTCCATTTTTTCATCTTACGGTATACACAATATACCTCTATTATAATCTGTACGCCCAAAGTAATCAACAGTGCAATTACAACCCCGTCCATATAATAGCGTTTAATACAGATTACAGACGCCAACAAGGACGAAACCACTCCGCCAACCCCAATCGCAATCTGTCCCTTAATCTCCTTTAACACAGTGCAGACCGGAAACAGACTCGCATTGACGCTAATCAGCAGCGTTGAAATGATAATCGGCACAAATAAATAGACATATGGCCGAATCTCTTCTTGAAAAACCAAAACCAAAAACCATTCCCCAAGCAACGCGGACGCTGCGATGGCCAGGATAGAAAGAACTGCAAAGACCGCGGCTACTTTTTTTAAAATCCCAATAAATCCTTTCCTGTCATTTTCCAGCAGCTTGTCCGCAAGCGGTTTAATCAACGGGATAAAAACTGTCTGAGCGCCGACCTGTACAATCATGCTTGGCGTAGCCACAGACGAATAAAAACCCAGCGCCGTATCGCCGTATAGCTTTTGCAGATAATATTTGGGAAAAGAAATGGATAAGTTGTTGGTAACCGCCACTATCACGAGCGGAATCATTGCCGCCATCAGCTTTTTTAAAGCATCCGAATCCGATTTGTCCTCCCTGGAAATAAAACGTTCCGCAATGCGCTTATCATAAAACACAGCCACCAAAAATGTTAAAAGCGTCGAAGCGCCGACTGCAAAAGCCAGATTCTTCGTCACATATAAAATGCCGCAAAATCCGCCCAGCATCAAAACCCCACGGGCAATATAAGAATAGCAGATATAATCCATACGCCCATTCTTCTGATCGATGCCATGATAAACGTCCACCCATGCCTCCGCACATTTAAACAGCATATACAGCAGGACGACCCCCCACTGATACGGCGTATAGGAATTCATGCACAGCCACGCCAGACAGATCAAAAACGCAATGGCCATAGACAAAAAACGGGAACGGATATAGGTTCGATCCGAATATTCGCCCTCCACATCCGCCACCTGATACTGTCTGGTATTATACAGCGCTAAAATTGCAAAAGCGGCCGTAAAACTCATAGCCAGAGAATACACTCCCGCATCCTTATAGCCGGAAAGACGCACCACCAAAAGCGTCGTCAGCCATTGACAGCCATAGTAAAATATCGTGCCAAAACTATTATAAAAAATATTTGCTAGCGTTGATTTTTTTTCCATTGTAAAATCCTTCTCTTAGATTTGCACACACGCCTTAATCCATCGAATAGTCCGCACGATGCAGCGTCAGGTTGGGATTATAGTAAGGATCCCCTTCTTTAATCTCCAATTCCCACCGTGTCTGTAGTCTGGCAATCTCTTTTTGGAATCTGGCCTGTTTTTCGGCCGTATCTTCATATCCCCTGGATTTTGACTCATAATGATAGAGCTTTGCATAGGGATTAAACAAAATCGCATAGCCGGCCGTACGGATTTTCAAACAAAAATCCACGTCATTTAACGCCACGGCAAATGTTTCGTCCATACCGCCCACTTCTTTAAAGACCGATCGCCTGACCATTAAACACGCGCCGGTTACGGCGCTTACCTCCCGCTCACACAAAGAAAACGGAAAATATTTTGCATCCCGGTCGGTGAGGCTCCAAAGCGCGTGCGCCGCAAAGCCTCCCATCCCAATAATCACTCCTGCGTGCTGAATCGTCTGATCTCCATAGTAGAGCATAGCGCCGGACGCTCCCGAACCGGGTTTTAAAGCCGATATCACCAATTCCCGCAGGGAACCGCGTTCCATAAATTCGGTATCGTTATTTAAAAAGAGAAGCAGTTCTCCTTTCGCGCTCTGCGCCGCAAAATTATTGATTGCGGAATAATTAAACGGACCGTCCCAAATCACCACATGGATCCGGTCGTCCTCGGTTTCCAGAGCCTCATAGAACGCAAATGTTTCCGGATTCTCACTATTATTCTCTGCAATAATCACCTCATAATTCCGATAATCATTCTTTTCCTTTAAAGAATCCAGGCAAAGTTTTAAATCCTCAATATGATCCTTATTGGGAATCAAAATACTGACCAGGGGTTCTTCCGACAGCTCATATTCAATATGAAAAAATCCTGGCACATCCGACTCTACGATCTTCCCCCCCATATTCACCGTTTTTAAATAATGCTTTAAGCAGGCCGCTAAAGAGCCGCCGTCCTCATGGACAAACGTATCTCTCGCTTCCTTTGACACCAGATTGGAAAATAAAACCTTGGGAATATGACAAATATGCTTTGCAAAACAAAACGCCTGTAAGGACAGATCATACCAGCCGTTGCCGCAAAGCTCTACCTCGATGCCTTTTGCCACAAGCTCTTTTAACAGACTGCGTTTGATGGCAAAGCAGCGTCCCAAATACGGAAAATTCAACAGCATCTGCATACTGGCGTCCGGTTTAAAAAACGGACGAAATCGTTTTTTCCCCACACGGTTATCTTCATCTGTATAGACCAGATCGATCGGCTTGGTATTCTGCTTATTGATCCGGCTAATTCGCTGCTTTTTCTTTCCACACACAGCCAGGGACACTTCATAGAGATATTCCGGCATCACCCGGATATCCTTTCCGGCAAATACAAACACATCTTCCGGATGATGCTCCAACAGCTCTGTCAACGTCGTCCCTTTTGTAATACACGCAAAATCCACTTTTCGGCAAGCCTGTTTTTTCCAACCCGCCATATCCGGATCCGTACCCTCTTCATAGACAATTGCAAAGGAAAGCATATCTGTAATGCCCTCTTGCTTTTGCGCCAAAAGCAGCTCCTTGGAAGTCGCGCTTTTTTGACACCAGGCCATATATGCCGATTCTTCGCTGACCGGAACCCCCAGTTTACGCAGCGCCTTTTTACACGTATAACCCACTCCATAATTGGTCAGGTAATAGGTCGCTTTCTGGAATTTATTTTTCCCTTCTAAATCAAAATCACTTAACATATTCTCCCCCTACTTTTTTTGCCAGGGCCTCTCCAGCGAAAGATTCGGATTATAAAACGGATCCTGGGCCAAAATCTGCTCTTTGTAATTGGCCATGATCATCTGCCTATCCGACGCAGACAGGCCGTCCGGCTCTCCTGCCTGCCCAATTTTACACAATGCATACGGGTTTAGCACAATCTGTCTGTCCTGCGCCCGCAGTCTCAAACAGATTTCAAAGATCCGTCCATACACAGCCTTGGCCTTGCCTTCCCGCCAGAGCAAAGCCAGTTCTTTTGCCCTGCCCATACACGCATAACCCGATATTGCGGAAACGTTATGGGCATAATAATTCCTGCCCATATAACCCGGCGCATCATAACGCCCGCCGCGGTTTACTTCGATGGCAAGGGTATCCGCCGTATCGCCCACTGTCAGATCGGAGCTCACAATCAACCCTTTATCATCCAGCGTCTGCATACCGACCAGACCAACGTCCTGCCGCTGTGCAAACATCAACAGCTCTTCGATAAAAGAAGGCGTAATCGGCGTAATGCCCGCCGCCAAAAACAGCAGATATTCTCCATTTGCACATAAGATCGCTTCTTCCAGCTCTGCAAAAGAAGCCGCATAAAACAGCTCATATTTGCTATAGGCGGAAATCTTCTCAAGGACTGCGGCCGTATGCACGGCCTCCTCCTTCGCTTTTTTTTCCGAATAGATCAAAATGGAAACGCAAGGCTCCCCAATCTGGTATTTCATCCGGTAATGCGTTTTGCAGATCTGTGCGCTGTGCACCTCGGCAGGATACCCCCGCCGCAGTTCCGCATCTCCTACGGCCCGCCTTCCGGCGGCAATCGCATAGGATTTTGCATCCAGATTCATCGAAGTCGACTGCTTATGGCAGCGCCAGAAATAGAGCGCTTTTGGGATATGGCAGACCTTCTCCGCCGCATCGGTCAGGCGCAGGATCAGATCGTGATCCTGACTGCCGTCATATTCCGGCCGAAACATCCCAACCGTTTCGAGCAATTCTCTTTGAAACACGCTTAAATGGCATATATAATTGACGCCCCTTAAATTGTCGACGGAATAGTCCGGCTTAAAATGATACGTCACAATATTTTCCAACTCTGCGCCTTCAAAGGTCACTTCATCTGTATAGATAAACTGAGCGGCTTCCCGTTCAATTACTTTTGCGCATTCATACAATGCGGACGGATGCAAGACATCGTCATGATCAAACAAGGCCAGATAATCTCCGGAGGCCATACGGATACAGGCATTCGTATTTTCTGCAATTCCCGCGTTCTTTTCGAGCCGTTTATACTCAATTCGCGAATTACTTTTGGCATATCCGCGAATCATTTGCGCCACATACCCATGCGCGGCGTCAGAAGCGTCTGCAAGGCAAAGCTCCCAATTTTGATAAGTCTGGCCAATGACCGACTCCACCATATCCTTAAGGAAAGCTTCCGGCGTATTATATAATGGCACTAACACGCTGATTTTGATATCCTGCGCAAATGTCCTCTCTCTTTGCTTTTGTTTTTCTTCTTCGGTAGGCATCAGCTTCGTCAAAAATTTCCGAGCTTCCTTACGCCGGGCAAACCGATTGTTGGACACGGCGCGCTCCGCCCTTTGATAGACGCCGGCCACACCGTTTTGACGTACAAATTTGACCGCATGATACCCTGCCCGCGCCGGATACAGCGCGGTCCACAAGGGCGTGCCTTTGAGTTTACGGATCCCGCGGCGTGCAGGCTCTGTTTCTACGTCATCCGGCCCCTCGTCGTGCGTATAGGCCAGAAATTTTACAAAATCACCCAGCTCTGTTGTTATTTTTTCTTTTTCCCGCTCGATTAGTTTTCGAAATGCCGGATCCTTGTCCATTACCATGCATATTCCTCTTTTCATAAATTGAGCGCAAGCACATAGCCCGCCTCATTTTCAAACACAATCTCCACTTCCTTTGCATCTAACGTATCTTTTCCGTGCTCCTTTTCAAACTGCGTCCCCTTCATCATAACCGCATAGCGCACGTCCCAATCCACATAGGCCTGCCGCAGCTCTTCTTGCGTATGGCGCCACTCATAAAAATCAGGAAAATCATATCCGCTTACGCCCTCATATAAATAGGTCTGCCCATAATCATTTTCTTCCGTCATCAGTGGAACCATAGTTTCTTCGGACAGATGATCCGCCACATACTGAAACAGATCAAAAACAGACTCCGACAACCCCTGATGTCCCCTTGCAATAAAAGACCAGTCATGCTGATATAGCGTAAAAAACGCCGTCGAATGCATCGCGCCCGTAATATTTTCTGTGGACGTTACAATTTTATACTCTACCTTCCCAAAGCACAATACGACAAAAAGCGCCACCATGGCACAATATGCCATCAGCGTCTCTTTTGCCTCCTGTAGCATAATCGATACTGCCTGGGCGGTCAACACCCAGCAAAACATCCACAGCGGATAGTAGGTCTTATAATAGTAGTAAGTGGACACATGGTGCGTCAAAGTCAACAACAGCATCACGCCGGTAAAACAAAAAAATGTACCAAAAAAAACAGCGTCCGACGTATATTTCCTCTTTTTAATCAGGCCCGCCAGCACAAATAACACCGGAAAAATCGTCCAGAAAAAATCCATATACAATTCCGTATAAATCCCGCCAGCATTGCCAAGCGCACCGGTAATGCTGGTGCCGGAAGCAATAAAAAATCCAAACAGGCAATAATAGATTCCCATTGCCGTAGGCAGCAAGAATACCTTGAGCGCCAGAAACACGTTCCTGCGTGTAAACAGCTTCCCTTCCCGTTTTGCCACCAACGCCAGATAGGCAAATACCGTTAGAAACGCCACCGGAGCAAATAGCATATAAGTCGTGACAACGCCAAAGCAGCCCAACATCAGCATCAACGTCGAATATTTCCGTTCCACCTGCGCTTCATCGTACAAGCGCAGCGACATGGCCAGAAAACCCACGAACATTGCTCCGGCCGCCCAATAGCCAAACGAATAATAATAGCTGAAAAACGGATATCCCATAAAATAGCCGACTGTCAGCAAAAGCGCAAATGCTTTTGAGGCTTTTGTCTTTGCAAACCGCCGGATCATCGCAACAAAAAATAAAGTCTCCACCCAAAGGAAAAAACAATCCCCTAAAATATACCCTTTATACCAATCCGCAATTCGGACAAACGGCTGCACCATTTCGATCAGCATGGCGTTTTGCAGATGTAAAAAATACATTTTCGTCACGCTCTGGGAACGTACGATCTCCGTCGCTTCCTTTAAATGCAGACCCGCGTCGCTGTTATAATAGCAATACCAAAGCTGCGGCGAAAAAATTTTCAGGCTAATTGCCACAACTGCCACCGTTACAAGGACAATGACCAAAAAGTCATAGGTTTCCCATATATATTCCTGCGCCATGCCTTCTTTACGGATCGCCCATCCCAGTAACAGCGCAAGCAGCAAATAGATTACCGCCATCGTATAGACGTTGACCGGGATACGCACCAGGCTGATCACTCCGGCCACAATCCCCCCCATGCAGATTGTAATCAAAAACGACAATATCATCCAGGTAAATCCGTTCATAGGCTTATGGGATTTTCGAAAACGGTATACATTGACCACGCAAGCCAGTAAGGCCGCTGGATAACATAGAGTCCCCAGGATTGTTCCATGTAACATAGGCTTTTCTCCTTATCGTTTATTTTAAAATAATCTGGTTTGGAGCTGTGGAAAAACTGCATACAACCGCGCCGCCGGAAGCCATTAAGGACGCATTCTTCTGTGTAGTATAGCGTCCGCTGGTATCCTGCATCAGCCAGTCCGGAGCGTCAAAAAACGCCGCCTTTGCCCCGATGGATTCATAAAAATCGCTCTTTAAACCGCCGTTGCCGTGATGCCCCATCTGAATATAATCCGCCTGCAGCGCATCGCCATAGGTCTCCAACAGATAATCGCTCATCCGTTTCCCGACGTCCGCGCAAAAAAGCATCGACTCATGCTCCGCCGTCACTTTAAACATCATGGAACCGTCATTCAACAAATCGTTTGACAGCTCGTCTACATAATCGTCATATGCGTTAAAGACTTCGAAAGAAAGTCCTGCCACTTCAAACGTATCCCCGGCATGGACATACGTCAGTTCCGGGATATCAAGCTGTAAAAATTGTTCATACACCCCAGTTTCATCCCAGGGCGCACTTTCCAGGCATTGCGCAGGAGGCGCCATATCCACCGCATAGACCTGATCGATGGTGATCTTTTTCTTCTTTTTGTATATCTCTGTAAAAGCGCCGGCATGATCCTGATGCGGATGCGTCACGATCCATGCGTCCACATGGGACCCCAGCGACTTAATGATTTGGCGCACAAAATCCGCATCGGTTACCCAGCCGCCGTCTACAACTACCAGATGCCCTTCCTTATCCTGCATCGTATAAAACATCAGTTGATTGCCGCCCGCGTCTCCATATTGCGTAATCAGCCATTCCCCGTTATAATCCTCTTTTGACCGATTGGAGCGGAATACGCTGTATACGCCATTTTCGCCTACTTTGTCATAACCGTGCGTAAATAACGTATCAGTGATCAATTCATCCGCCGGATAGGCCAGATAATTGCAGTTTTCCATAGCCGCATACCAGGCAAGCGCTTCCCAGTTTTTATTGACGCTGTTCATAATCCGGAAAATCTGATAGGCATCCTCTGTTTCAGTTTTATTGCCCCGAATCACCTCGTTGCCATAAGGCATCTTAATTTGCGCGTCATATTGCCGGATTGACGGAACCAGCTCGCTGACCGTAATCAGCTTTTTATGCGCAATCCCGTTTTCCGCTGCGTCCCGTTCTATGATGTCACAGATATCCACGACATCCTGCGGCAGCTTATAGTGATTGGCCTTTCTGTCAAAAATGGAACCGTTATAGACAAACGTCCCGGTCATGACCACCACCAAAAGCATAAAGCCAAGCAGTAAGTGACGCCTGTATTTACCATCCATCTGCATGATTACCTGCACGCCGGTATAAGCCGTCACAATCGCCGTTGGCAAAAGCCAAAACATCCGCCAGTATACTTCCGCGTCAATACATCGAATAATGATCTTAGCCGTCACCGGGAAAAAACAGATGATAAAAAACAGCAGCGTATATCCCAAAAACATAAAACGTTTTTCTTTTTCCTTCTTTTGTACAAACAGGTAAATC
Source organism: uncultured Lachnospiraceae bacterium (assembly GCA_948438565.1). Lineage (GTDB taxonomy): Bacteria > Bacillota > Clostridia > Lachnospirales > Lachnospiraceae > Roseburia_B. The sequence continues at coordinate 8,562 of CAOJLW010000018.1, forward strand.
AAGCAGGCAAAAAACAACGCCATCTGCATACCCGTCCCATTATAGGAATCGTACATAGATTTGGCAACCTGAAACGTCTCTCTCAAAATATACCTCCCTACTTAATCATCAAATAAATCCCCGCACACAACAGGTTGGGCAGGCAGCAAAGCGCAGCGCGAATCAAAAGCCGCAGGCTCTTGCTCCGAAAAGCGAAGATCATCCCCAGAATTCCGAGCATCACGGCCCCCAAAATCACCCCCATAGAGGACACCATGCAGCAGGCGCACATTAAGAGGAACAACAAAATCCAATCCGCCGCCTTCCCCTCCAGCATGAAAATCCGAATCGCCAGATACAAAATCATCGGGAGCAGGATGCCGGCTAACATCGCCTTTCCCTGCCATAGGCGAATCAACAAAAACAGACCGCTTGTCCGCTCACTGTATGCCGAAAACAGATTGAGTCCGGAAAGCAGAACCAAAAAATATCCTGTTTTTTCCATATTATAAGAAAACAACGCCCGGCCAAGCAATGCATAAACCGCATAAGCCAGCAATAAAAATAAAATCATAAAAACCGAATGCGCGATTATCGCCGGATGCGTATCCGTCGCTTTGCTAACCGTCGCGATAAACGCATAGAGCGGCGACAGGACATAGCGGGACGGCAGACTCGTATACGCTGTCCCCGTATAGGGGTTATAGGCAAAAATAGTATTCGTAGCCTGGGCAGTTGTAGCCGCCGCCACAAAAAACGCGTCGTCCGCATTGATATACTGATACCGGACATACACCCATACCTGCCCGGCAATCAAGGCAAGCTGCGCCCAAATACAGAGCGTAAAATGCCGTATCGAGCGCCACGCGCCAACCAAAATCCCTGGAATCCTCCGATAATTGAACGTCAGGGAAACGCCCGACGCCACAAGCAAAACCCCGCCATAGATTCCAAACAAAAGCGAAAGCGACTGCCGCATCCAGATAAGCGGCAACGCCACAATTTCAAACAGGCCAAACAAAATCACATATCCGGCTGCCATATGCAGCAGAATATTGTCTTTTTCCTCTTCCACAAATCTCGTATACAGTAACCCGAGTAAAAATGGAAGCGCCCCCAGAAACACTGCAATCAACGCCATACTTTTTATCATAGACATACCTTTCTCTGTTTTTATTGAAACGCCCAATATTTATTGATCAAAAAATTTAACGGAACGCTAAGAAGCAGATTAAACACCGGCCCCAAAAATTCTGAAATATGAAATACCTGCACCCACAGAACCATCAGGACACTGTTTAAAAACAGTCCTGTAAAAGAGTACGACAGATACGTTTTCGCCAATGTCAAAATCATGGAACGTCGGCCGCCTTCTTGCATCTGAAAGACATATTTATGATTCCAATAAAAAGACCATAGAACGCTTAAGATAAAACCGGCTGCCGTAGCCACCAGATAATCGCACTCCTCCCACAGTCCGGCCGTTTTTAAAGCCACCAGAATACCCGCGTAAATGAAATAGTTCACCGCCGTATTGCTGACGCCTACCAGGCCGAATTTAACAAACTGCAAAAACGACTCCTCCGTTTTGGCCGTAAGCTCCTTATGCAAAAACCGATACAGCCGCCGCAGACACCACAGTGACACAGACTCCAATAGATTCCATAAAGCCGCTCCCAGACCCATCACGTTTCCTTTTCCTGCTTTTTTGCAGCATTCCTTTCCTTACAAATATAGATTGGGCGCTTTTTGACCTCAAGATAAGTCTTAGCCAAATAAGAACCCAATATTCCGATACATAAAAGCTGTATCCCTCCTAAAAAGATAATAATACAGACCATAGAAGGCCAGCCAAAGGCCGATCCTCCATATAACAGCTGCCGGATTACCACAAAGACAATCGCAATTGCAGATACGCCGCACATCAGCACGCCAAAAAACGCCGCAATGGACAACGGCATCGTCGAAAACGCCACAATTCCGTCAATGGAGTATAAAAACAGCTTCCAAAAAGACCATTTCGTCTCTCCCGCCACACGTTCAATATTTTCGAATTCCAGCCATTTCGTCTGAAAACCGACCCATCCGAACAGACCCTTGGAAAAACGGTTGTATTCTCCCATCTCCAAAAGCGCCTCCACAAACGCCCGGTTCATCAAACGGTAATCCCTGGCGCCGTCTACAATATCCGCTTTGGAAATGCGGTTCATCAAACGGTAAAACCTCCGTGCAAAAAACGAGCGGATCGGCGGCTCCCCTTTACGGTTGACCCTACGCGTCGCCACGGAATCATACCCCTCTTCCACAATCGCACGATACATCTGAGGCAACAGAGACGGCGGATCCTGTAAGTCCGCATCCATAATAGCGGTCAAATCCCCGTCAGAATGTTCCAGTCCCGCATAAATAGCCGCTTCCTTGCCAAAATTCCTGGAAAAAGAGACATATTTTACCCGTGCATCGGCTGCCGCCAGTTTTTTAATCTCCTGTAAGGTTCCGTCTTTCGAGCCGTCGTCAATAAATAACAACTCAAAATCCACATCCTGCATCTGCTGCATGGTTTTCGACATCTCGGCATAAAAAAAATGCAGCGCCGCTTCTTCATTAAAGCATGGAATAATTGCCGTTAATTTCATCGCACCCTCCATACCATAGTAGTCTCTTATGGTATATTTTCCCTGGAAATTACTCTATTATACCGTCAAATCCTCTATATGTCAAATAAAGCGCCCCCATTCGGAGGCGCCCTATCCAAAAACGCTGCTAATAAAATGTCTATGTTTGTTTTTTTCATGTAAAGGACGTATGAAAATTCCTGCATCTTTCCCCAAAACGCTCTCAAAATATGTATACTGTAAACCATCATCATTGAGGGGGTAACCACTATGAATTTAAGCAGCGTTTTAGATTATATGATTGCCATTTCAGGCATTTTGATTATCTTTGTCAGCTTTGCCTGGAATATCTACGACGTATTTATCCGAAAAACCGTCCACCACGACTCACTTTCCTCCGGCACAGAACAAAAGGCCTCTCATTCACAGGACTCTGCCATACGATAGCCTACGCCGGACTCTGTAAAGATATACTTTGGCTCCGCCGGACTATCGCCGATTTTCCGGCGGATATTGGTCATATTAACGCGCAGAATTTTATTGCTGCCGGCTACATAAGGACCCCAGATTTTTTCCAATAACATCTGATAAGTCACCATTTTACCGGAATGCAGCGCCAAATACTCCATAATCCGGTACTCTACCGGCGTCATATGCAGCGGTTTGTCGTCTAATAACACCAGCCGCCTTTCAAAATCAACTTTCAAATCCCCGGACTGGTATATATTTTGGACGCCGAATTTTCTCCGGCAGCGCAACGCACAACGAATACGCGCCATCAGTTCCTCCGGGCCAAACGGTTTTGTCACATAATCATCGGCCCCGGCGTCTAATGCGGAGACTTTATCTTTTTCTTTTCCTTTGGATGACACAATTATCATCGGGCAGTCCGTCACCCTTCGTACCTGCCGTATGATATCCATCCCATCCATATCAGGCAACACTAAATCCAAAAGAACCAGATCCGGACAGACGTTTGTAATCTGCGCAATGCCTTCTTTGGCGCTTTGCGCCATGGAAAATTTATATCCTTTCTGTAAAAACATCCTTTTTAAATAATACTGTACTTCCTTTTCCTCATCAATGGACAATATTTTATATTTTGTTCCCATTTCCATTTTCGTAACCTCCTGTTTTGAATGCTGTCCTCTGCGTCAAAACAGGATTTCTTCTTACCGTCCGTCCAATGAATAAAGGTCACCACGCGAAACGCCGGGATTTGTTTTTCCCAAAAACAAATCCGTCGTCTGGGCGCGTCCAGACATAGCAACATCAAAAATGCCGCCGCTACAAATAACACGATCGGCCCGCGGGTATTGACCGGTGCGCCGGATATTGGGCCGCGGATTTCCGGCGCAATATGGAAATCATCCACTCCCGGCAGCGCCTCTGTCCGCATATATCGTTCCGCTCCATCCATGGAAGCAGACATGGCCTGCCCGGCGGACACGGACTGTAAAGCCAGCTCCCCATCATAGATATTGCCCAGAATGCTGATAACCAAACATAACGCAATACAGATACAGAATAAATGTCTGCCATATCTCGCTTGCATGCTTTTGCTACACCTGCCTTTAATTTTTAAACGTATTATAACAGATCTTTCGGTTAGAAACAGCCCTTTTTGACGCCCATCCACTGTCTATATCCCGCTATTTGCACTGCCGTCGGAATTAATTTTCCGTTAAAATACGGTTATGTTTTTACGCTGTTTGAATTGGGGTGGTATAGTCTTTTGCAGAAGGGAGGGAATCGCATATGGAACTGCTGCTGCAGATCTTTACAATCCTTATTATGGCAGTTGTCGGAGGACTGCCATGCTTGTATATGCTGCTTAGCCTGCCAGCCGTACCGATTTGGAAAATATACCGTTCATGCAAATATCATATTTCTTTCTGGGATTAAATATCCGGCAAAAAAGCGCAGAAGCTTATCATCCTCTTCTGCGCTTTTTCTGTTGTCCTTTGAAGATTATTGGATTTGCTCCGTTATTGCTGTTTCCGTACTGTCCGGCTCGGTAATCCCGGCTTCGGAATCTTTTATATCCTTCGGCAGCGCTTCCGTATCCTCCGGCTTGGCGTCCTCGGTATCTTCTGCATCCGGCGTCACTTCATCTGTCGTTTCTGCATCCGGCGTCATTTCATCCATGGCTTCCGCATCCGGCGTTATAGTTTCGGTATCTTCTGTGTCCATCGTTTCGCTGTCGGTCGTTTCTGTGTCGTTTGAAACTGATTCCATGTCCTCCGAATCCGGCTCTTCCGAAATCCCAACGCTGCTGATTGGAGGCGTAATCACTGCTTCCGCCACATTGGAATACTGACTGTATGTGCCGTTCCCAAAGTCAGCGCGCACGCGGAAACGATAGGTCTGGCCATATTCGAACGGATATATCTGCCCATTCGCTTCCAGCCTGTACCCGGTCGGACTATAGGTCAGATCATGTAACGTCTTAAGCCAACGATACGCACCGTCCGGATGCGGCAGGCAGTACACGCGGTAAGTCACATCGGTCTCCCATGGCGTCCAATTGAGTACAATTTTGCCATCCGCCACGCTTGCCGTCAACTGAATCAACGGCTGCCGTTCTATAATCGCGGAATAATCGCCATAATAGTTGACGCCGCCGTTCGTGACAAAGGCGCGCACCATATAATAATAAATAGTTCCGGATATATTCGCCTTATCCGTATACGAAGTTTTATCTCCGGCTACGGTTCCAATCAGCGTATAATTGCCCAGCTTATCGGTAGAACGATAGATTTCAAAACCGGATACGTCACTCATCTTCTTCCAGGCAATCTTTACCTCATTGCCGTTTACCGTACAGTTTTCCTCATTTAATTCTGGCGTCCCGGCTGTAGACACCGCTGCGGCTCCATTGGAAAACGGTCCGTATAACTTGATTCGTTTATTGGCGTTATCGGAATCCGGAGCTTCTTTATACATACGCACCTGGTACGTATATACCCCTCCGGTTGTCAGTCCCTTATCCTGATAGGACACATTAGAATTACCGGCAATCGTCGCAAGCAGTCTGCCATCCCGATACAATTCATAGCCGTCTCCGGCAGAGATTTTCTCCCAGGAAATTTCCAGCGTTCCTGGCGATATGGCATTGACGCCTGTTATCACCGCCTGCTTTCTCTTAGACGCCATATTGGTTATTTTTGTTTTCTTAAAACCACTGATTTTCGTCCATTTCTTTAAATTGGTATACCCTACCAACGGATTGGTGAATTTAAAGGAATCCGCGGAATCAATATACTGAAATACGCTCCATACCAGACGTTTCGTATGCCAGATATCGCACAGTCCCCAGTAGTAGCTTGAGCTCATCTCTTCCGGATGGTCAAATTCCCTGCCGTAAATAAACGACTCAATCATGCTGTTGCTTTCGCTGATATAATAGGCATACGCATAAGCCGCTGCCTGTAACGCTTCCCCTTTGCTGGAATTAAAGGACTGCTCGGAAAGCATCACTGTGCAATCTTTCCCAAAATTCTTTTTGGCATATTTAGTCAATACACTGATGTTTTTAAAATTGACAATCCTAGCCTTGGTCGAATTGGTCGCCCAGGTATCGTCCCAAAATACCGGATCCGACATCCCCTGCGGGTAAGCGTGGAACGCAATCTGAAAACTGATTTTCCCGTACGCCTTTAACTTCGCATAGAATTGATCCAGAGTCGCTTTCGAACTAAAATAGCGTTTGCCGGAACCATCCGTATCATTATTCCAGTTATTGTCCAGACTAATATAAACTTTGGAATACTTGCTGACGCTTTTTACGGCATTGTAGCAAATCCGGAATGCTCTTGCATAATTTAACATATAGGTGTCCAGTTTTTTATTGCCGCCATAATTCCAGATACAGGGACTATTCACCTCATTCCCTAAAATCCAGCCGGAAACCAGATTTTCCTTTGTTCCGTACCGTTTCGCCAGATATGTCATCACTGCTTCAAACGTATTGCAGCCGGCTTTGCTGGAAGTTTTAAACGAAGAAAATTTGGTGTAGGAATATCCGCCATACTGCATAGCCGCTGTTCCCAATGAAGCGGCGTCTTTTGGCAGCAACAGGATAACCGTTACTCTTACGCCCGCCGCATTATATGCTTTTACCAATTCGTCATTGCGCTGCAGCACATCGGCGTC
>CAOJLW010000019.1 GCA_948438565.1 uncultured Lachnospiraceae bacterium
CCGATCGGTCAACGGCGTTTCCAAATTAAAAATTCGGCAGTCGCCGTCAGCAAGTAACTGTCTAAGTTCGGCTCCAAGCAAAGTATCGGCGTCCCCAGATCGAAATAATTCCATATTACTTTCCGTAGCTACTAAATCCGCTCCAATCAACAATTTAATATCAGACATGTATCCATTCTCCCAGTTTATTGTCCCATTCCGGCGGTGAAAATTCTTCAAATCCGCTTCCTGGATAAAATGTCAATTCCCCAAAATAAATTTTTTGATCTACTTCATAAAAATCCACTCTTACAAATGGAATCCCATCAGATAAAATTTCTGCTAATACCAACATCTGTTCAAAATGAACCGGTTTGGGTATCGGTTGGCTGCTATTGGGACGCTTTCGACCAAAAGGCATCTTTTTCCAATCCGTATCAAAAATTGTCACCTTTAACCCAGCTGCTGAAAAACGATCGGTACAAGTAAATATACACCTAACTTTACCATGAAAACACATGAACTTATAGTCTGGCAATTCCAAACCTGACGTATTCGCCAGATATTGCTCTGCCAAAATCCGGGGCGGTACATTTTTATACGGCCATTCACGACCATACAAATAATATTTTTGCTTTAATCCTTTACGTAATCCTCGTTTTACTTTTAAAATATCTAATATGGACTTATCCTGACAGACACACATCCCTAAACCACTATTATGATTGCACTTTAATACAAATTGATCCGGTAACGCATCAAAATCTATCTTGTCCGGATCATCCCATATTCCCAGTGTAGGAATAATATACTGCTCTCCAATTTTATCCGCCACATATTCTTTTACCGCACATTTATCCACCATCCGGGTATATGCTGGATTACGGTCATGCAATTTTAACCATTGCAGCTTCTCATTAAAACTAATCGGATTCTCCAGATCTAATTCCGTTCTCATCATTGATTTCCATTTATGCTTCAAATATTCTTCATCCGTCATATGGGGTAACAAGCCTTTATTGGCTAAATAGAGCAATCTTCTTTCTTTATCTGTAATAAAACCTTGGATCCTATTTCGTATATGCGCCATCATCACACCGCCATTTCCATATATTTTTACAACTAAGCAAATTAATGGATCTTAAGTTATTCTCCAATTAATGTTCTTGTAACTTTAATTTTCAATAATAGATTTGTAATAAAAACGGATCCTACTGTAGCGGCAATAAAATTAACCAATACATGAATGTAAGGATGGATCCATCCATTAAACCAATAAATCAAGATATAAATCAACTGTTGATGAAATAAATAAATGGGCATGGAACGCTCTGTTAAATATAAAAATTTCGGCTTTTCCTTCCAAGAAACCCAGAGCGCTAATTTCTGTAGTACAACAAACGCCATGATAGAACCCAGTATATTTAACATACACCCTACTCCCAAAGATAATAGCCGGAACAATATTCCATCCTGCTTGGTCGTATATTGATATAATAGAAAAATCAATATATCCGTTAGAATATATAACCAGACAGGCGCTTTTCTCACAATCAGGGTTTTATGCCGTCTAATCTGAAAACCAATCCAAAAAAACATAAAATATCTGCAAGCCGTCCAAATAGCAGCAATATTCCAAACAAATTGAGAACCCAAAATACCAAGGCCATATAATACGATAGGCACAACGACTCCATGGTTATCATGTTTTACTAACCAATCAGACAATACCCAAGCAACCATAAAGACATGAAACAGCATAAGCAAAAACCAAAGCTGACTGGGAGACGTCCCCAAAATATAATTTTTTACAATTGTCATGAAATCAAATTGATAAAAAACGCTGGAAATTGGAATTACCCAAACCACAGCAGAAAAAACATATGGAACCAATAATCTTTTTGCTTTATTGAATAGAAAAGGTAAAAAACTGTTATATTTTCCTTTTTCAAATTTCAGATAATAAAACAAATATCCAGACACCAAAGTAAAACCATATGTATGAAAAGAATTCAGCCAAAGGGCAAAGTATTTTAAAACGGACGACGTATATACAGGCCCATCCACAAACCAATTCCCTGTCCAAAAAACCATACTATGATAAAATACTACGCACAACATCAATATAGTTTTGACAAAATAACAATTTGATAACTCCGTCTGTCCCTCATCCATAGCTTTCATCGTCCGTTTCATTTCCATCCAACTACCTGCCGCTTCCAATATTTTAAATATTCTTTTTCTTTTCCAGATGCCTTTTTACCACGCCAAGAATTGTTTTTCCATGTAAAACACCATTTACTAAAATCGATATCCCTATCGTTATCGCAGCAACTTGAAACGCAAAAATCGTCCACGAAAGATACGATACCTGAACCATTGCCATATTATGTGTAAAGAAAAACGCCAGTATGCCAATCAATATATCCGAACATAAATAATATACAAAATACCAAACAGAGCGATTTAAAATATGCCCCTTAAGATACCAGACAAAATAACAAGTATGGTACATCATAGCTACAAATGTGCCAAGTGCAATGCCAACCAATCCAAATCGAAAGACCAAAACTACAGAAATAACAACATTCAAAATTGCAGATAGAAATGCTCCATTTTGCGTTTCTTTAAAAGCTCCTGCCGCTTTTATAATCCGAAAATACGGCACCCTTAAACATTGCGCCGCATATGCCATCACAAGCATTACCCCAAATGCAGGCACAAGATAATCCGCATCTGTAATCCCTCTGGTATAAACAGCAACAAAAGGTTTAATGGTTATGGCAGCTATCGTAAAGATTACCGTCACAGCCGTATGTACAATCAGTTCCGTCATTTCAAACGTTTTTAACAGCGTTTTTTGCTCTTTTTTCGCAATCATATTGCCAAATAAAGATTCCAAGCCGGTCGCAGCCGTCATAATAATAGCCGTTACTCCATTCGTCACATTAAAATATACAGAATACACAGATACATTGGCAAGCGAGGAAAAAAAGGTTAAAACTACAACATCGACGTGTCCGCACACTACCGCAGCTAAATGCTGTGCAAAACCATTCCATTTTTGTTTGATCGGCTCCTCTGTCAATTTGAGCTTTTTATTGATGCGATAATGCCTCCTGACATATATCGCCTGTCCCAATGGCCTCCAAATAAAAATAGACGCTGATAAAAGTTTAACCAAATGAATGGATGCGCCTAACCGCATAAATACAATACAAAAAATCGTATTCAAAATTGTTGTTGCCATCTGCAAAGCCATCTGGATATATGCTTTTTGATCCGCATTAAGCAGCAACTGATAAGTCATGCCAAAAAAATACTGTGCAAACGTACTGCTGGCTATAATAACCAGCAAAGAAACAGAAAACCATGTATCATATTTGGTGTTGATCGAAGTAGGAAACACAAATGCCAAAATTACGATGTATATCAAAAAAATAGCCGCTATTTTTCGAAAAAAACGTTCTGCCGAAATAACAATTTTACTAATCTGTTCATCATTCTTTTTTGCTAGCGGCCCATATAAGTTGGCCTGAATCACAGGTCCAATTCCCATTTCCAGCAAAGAAATGAATCCAAGAAAATTTGACATGGAAGATATCAGACCATTGGTATCCGAACCATAATAGATCAGAATATAGCGGGGCAATATAAAACCGCATATCACTGCAACCATTTGTTTCAACACGCCAGTCCCGCTGTTAAGAAAAAATTTCTGTTTTCTTGTCATCCCTCTATTTCCCTTCCACATTGCACAATCCTTTATGCCCATTTGTCCATCCAGAATATTTGACGCATGGTTTCTCTATAAAGCGTCCCATTAAAACTGATATGTGAAAACATTGCATAAAAAGAGAAAAACAATTGTCCCGCAAAAATAGCCATGATCACACAGGATAAAAAAGTTCTCTGCCAAGGCTTCCATTCATTGAGAGTCTCATTTAAACTGGAAAATGATAAAACACTGATTACATATATCATTCGTTCAAAAAAAATGGGCATGGAACTTAAGGCAATTGTACATAAAATCATAAATAAATTAAATTCCATTTTTTTCTTTTTTTTAAAATATAAGTATAACTCGCATACAAAAATCACAAATAATACAATAAGTTTAATTTGATTTTCTAAAATCCAACGTTCATTAAATGTATATTCTTCTTTATAAGATAAGAATTTTGAAAATATTAAGTTAAAATATGCACTTGACGTATATTGCGTTAAAGTGTCTAAGAATGTAGAATTTAGAAATAAACCAATTAAAAATACTGGGATCAACATTTTTATAAAAGATATTTGCTTCCCTTTTCGAACGATATACTCATATAACCAACATAACAAAACTAAAAGCAATACAACGATATGTATAGCAGCCGTAACCAAACATATCATATAATATTTTCTTTTATTATGATCATACCATGCATAATAAGCATATGCCCAAATGGCAACCACCATTGTATTTCGAACACCTGAAATAATATAAAACACAGAACAACTTCCCAAAGCCGCAACAAAATACATCAGAATTGTCCTTGTTTTATAAGTATGACTTTTTAAATAGAGATTTAGAGTTTTTCCAACAAAAATACCCCATACCAAAACGGAAGCAAACGGTAGCCAACCGTTATTTTGAGTCCGGGAAACCAGCCATAACATACTATTCCATATAATTAACGGCGAATAAAAAATCGTGATCGATCCCTCACGAAAATAACGAATAGTTCTATAATGATTAGTTAAATCGTCCGTAATAGACGGTTCTGCATAAAAAGCAAATGTTGCCAACGCTAATATAAAAATATACCACAAGAGCATTACATCTTTTTGTTTCAAATGAATCGGTATCAAAAAAAACATCACCGTTACTGCTAAAAATATCAGCAAGATAACAGAAGTCCAATAAAAGACCATATTACAATCCTCTACTTCTTTCTTTATTTACACAAACAGCAATTATCTCTTTCCATCGCTTTACAATTTCTTCTTCACTATGTGAATGTCTAATCATTGCCCCTTGTTTTGCCAACTTTGTTTTTACCTCGTTATGTTCAATCAAAAAAATGATTTGTTGCGCCATTTCTACGGCATCGCCTACTTCTACCAATAAGCCATTTTCCCCATCAACAATCAATTCTGCCGGTCCTCCAGCCGGACAATCCGTACTAACCACCGGAAAACCCATTGCCATTGCCTCCATTAGAGCATTTGGCATCCCTTCAAAATCGGAAGATAACACATATATATCTGCATCTCGAATTCTTTGATGGACATCCAAACAAAAACCTTCAAATTTCACAAAATCATGAATATTTAGTTCCATCGATAGCTTCTCCAAGTCCATTCTACCATTTCCCTCACCAAATATTCGTAAAATATACTGCTCGTGTTTATCATGAACCAACTGAAAAGCTTTTAATAACATAAAATAATTTTTCTGTGGCAAAAGTCGTCCAATCGCCACTATTTCTCTATTGCAAATATTTGATTTTAATGGAAGATCCGAACGTACTGGGTTGTGTATTACAATACTTCTATCCTGTATTTTTCTCGAATAAAAACTTTTTGCACCCTCCGTTTGAAATACATAAAAATCACTTCTATGATATAATAATTTTCGGAGCAATTTACTTTTCCATGACAAAAGATCATGCCTTGGATCATTTCTCTCACTAATAATCACTTTTGTATTTAAATGAATATTAGCAAGAGACAATACCAGATTTGCATAGATGCCAACACCTATCGATATATCTATACATTCCTTTTTTAAAAAAAAATGAACCTTTTTTGCATCCATAAATAACCTTCTATCTTTTATCAAACACACTCGCTTTACCCGCGTAGATAAACTATATTCTTTTGCTTTTTTTTCTTCTGTCACCACATATATCTGAAAACCCTGTTCCTGGCTAAAACGGTTTGCCATCGTCACTGTAAAACGCTCTGCTCCTCCGCCATATAAAGAACTGCACACCAATGCTATTTTCATTTTTAATGCTCCTTCTTATCGTATCTAATTTGAAGATTCTAATGTTCCTTTTAATAAAATGTTTTCAAACTCAGATAAATATGCCTTATATGTCAAATGATTACACGCATACTCAAATGCTGTTTTCCTTAAATCTTGATAATATGCGTTATTATCTAACAAATTATCCATAGCATTAGCAATATCATATTTGTTCTCTGCTACAACCATTCCTCCAGGCAGATACTTTACAACTCCCACATCCGTTGATATAAAAGGAATTCCAGACGCCATAGCTTCTATAATCGTAATCGGAAAGGCTTCCCACTTACTTGTCATCACATAGGCATAAGCATGTTGCAGTAAATCAGACAATGTTTTTCTATCAATTCCATATAAAAAATGAATATTCTTTTTAACCCCATATTGTATATCTAATTGTTCTTTTGTTTTTATAAGACTATCATAATATTGGTTATGAAGATTGCCTACAAAAATCAATTTAGAATCAAATTTCATCAAATAAAAAGCCTTTAACAGCAACATCTGATTCTTCCTAAAAAGATAATTAGCTACGTAAATAAAATACTTTGATTCTTTTTCTGTTCTTCTTTCTTCCAATTTTTCAAAAAACATATCTTCTGCAAAATTAGCTAATATATAATTTTTATTTGGATACCTTGCATTTAAAAAAATATATGAATCATCTTTCTCGTGTAAATGGATAATTTTATCAAAATATCCAATTCTCTTCTGATTCACTTGATAAAAAATTCCCCATCGTATATCTTTCAACAGCTTATGAAAAAAAACTTTTACTCCAACAAAGTCAATTTTTTTCCACTTTCTTCTATGCATACCATGCATATATAAAATTTTTTGACATTTCATCTGTGGCAATATTTTCAAAACCCAATCCGCTGCCACCGATTCTAGTCGAACAAATACCATGGCGTCCGCACTTTTAGCAACTTCCAATATTTTCTTTTGATATTCAGCTTTATCACCGATATGCAAGAGATATTTATCCTCAATATTACATCTAACAACTCTGACTCCATTAATGATATCTTCTTTTTTACAATTTTTATATAATCTTGTAATAACTGTAATCTCATGACCATTTTTCACTAACCCTTCGGCCAAATTTTGTGTTACAAATTGCACTCCATCTTTTTCAGGATAGTATGTTGTTACAGCAATGCCAATTTTCATATCTTTTACACCTCATTGATGTTGACTTAAGCTTCATCTCTAAAATTCATTTTTTACTGATCTCGTTTAATATTTGATCCGTATACTTGTCAAATATAGGGCCATTACATATCTGATGCGAATAATTCCCTGTGGAGTAATATTAAACTCTATAATTGCAAAATTATTTTCAGAAATTGCAACATTCCACGATAAAATTCTAAAATACCCAAAACGCATTTGCTGTCTTTTGATAGCACCGGTTATATTTTGATAATTAGGAATTAAGATATATTTAAATTCCTTACCATTCGGATGTTTTTCCAATTGAACAAATTTTTTATTCCAGGCTACTTCTTTTATATAACCATGCTCATCAATACCACAAAAAATTCCTCCACTGGATATATTATCAATCCTCGCACCACTGTCGCCCATCCTAAAAATGGCTGATAACATCACAATTTCTTTTCCATTATGAAAAGTGATAAATCGCACTGTATTAACAGAAGACGGATTCACTTCATGTAAAATTCCATTCTGAACAACGACGTTTTGAATCACAAAATCTCTGTCATATTCCTGAAAAAAATTTCGTATTGACTCGTCGCTCTTCATAGAATTTTCAATAAATCTAACACCCGCACCGCCTTTTCCTTCTATGGAAGGTTTTATCACAAAGGTATGATTGATATCTTGGCATATTACATTAGCTTCATCTTCATCAATCAATTCAAAATCATGATTATAAAAATATCCTCCAATATTTCTTACAAAAATATATGGTACTGAAATAGTTTCAGTATCTAACCTTACATCATAATAGTTTTTATCATCAATTGCTTTTGCAAATATCTTTTTATTATAATATGGTTCAATTTTCCCAAAATACAAATTTTCTGGAATATATCTGACGTCTTCTATACCGTTATGAAAAGCATAAAAGGAATGCCGCATTGGATTTACTCGAAGTCCGTAAGACGCATAATATTTTTTTACCTCTCGTTCAAAAATGGTATTTTTCACATATGGATTATTTTTAACAAGATTCTTTTGGATTTTGTTGAATAAAATTTTATAATAATAATAATCTTCCAATCCAGTTGCATTTGAACAAAACTCCGCAAACTTTTTTACCTGATTAACCAAGACGCTCATTTTATCTTCCTTTATCTATGACTCTTAAATATTTCTTTTAATATATATTGATTATCCTCACTATTTTCTGCAAACAATCCCTTTCCACTCACAATTTGTGGAAACCAAACACTCTGGCCCAATAAATTAACTTCAATTAATACAATTTCATTTTCCGCATTTACTGTATAATCCCAAGATACAAATTGTATATGGGACAGTTTTAAATGCATATTTTTTGCATTTTCTATGATATTGGGAATATATGGAATCTGATAACCCTCAAAAACTATCTTTGAATCGGGATGTATCTCATATTTCGTTTTACAATCACAATATCCTAATTCATATGCATATTTTGATAATTTCCCCTCATTGCTAACCGCAACAACCAGACCGCCAGAATGAATATTATCTACATTAGCGTTTCCTGTACCTATCCGCATTGAAACAGGTGCAACCTTTACTGAGTCTTTGGTGAGATAACTAATAATTCGAATCGTATTAATAGATTCGGGATGTAGCTTCTGAAACATTGTATTTGGTTCGATTGCTTTTTGTATAATAAAATTGTTTCCATATTTTTTTTTCAATACAGCAAATGAAATATCTCGCTCCTCAGATACGCGTAATACTTCTACTCCTTTTCCAGAACTCCCACCTAGCGTTGGTTTTAAGACAATCCTATCTTCCGACACTATCAATTGATTAGCCTTTAATTCATCTAAAATTTCATATTTATGATCTCTTAATACCCCATCCACACACGCAACAATCGTTTTCGGAACAACCACAGGAGAATCTTTCGTTAATAATTCAACCACAGTCTTATCAGAAAATACCTTTGCATACAAATAACGATTCCCTCTTGGTTCCATTTTCGTTGTATAGATTATCTCTGGTATATATTGAACATTAAAAACACCGTTAATACTTTGATATAATTTATGCCATCGAGAAGATATTTTCTTTCCATATATGCTTTTCCAAAACATATCAAATTCAAATTGCTGTTGTTTTGTCCATTTAATATCTTTATATAATTTCCTTTTTCGAAAAATGTCATACCACTCTGCCAAAAAGACCTTTTGTTTCATAATACTGCCTGGTAGGTTTTCGATATGAAACATTATTTTTCGATACAACCATTTTATGCTCATAAAAGCTTATCCCCAATATGAAACCTTTCCCCCAAAATAAAATCAAACTCATCCGGCTCAAAATCATAATAACCGCTTTCTGGGAAAAAAGTCATCTCACCAAAATAAATCTTTCCGTCAATATCATAAAAATCAACCCTTACATACGGAAAATCCTCTGACAAAATTCTTGCCATATCTGCCATTTCCTCAAAATTCTCCGGCTTTTTCAATTCTGTCCGGATTGGATTTATCTTAACGCGCATATAAGGCATCACCTGATAATTCAAATCTAAAATATTTTGACGCACGCCGCCGCCCGTAAAACGTTCGTTCATCACATAAAGGCAGTACGGCTCGCCGTGAAAGCAGAAAAACTTATAATCCACCAGACTGTTTTCCCCTTTGCCTGGCTCTAAATATTTTTCTACAATTAAACGGGGAGGATATTGATAATATACCCATTCCCTGCCTCCACCATTTTTCTGCGGCCTAAGCCACCGACGCAGTTCTTTTTTTAATTTGGGAATGTCCAATTTAGATTTATCCGTACAGATCTCAATACCAATGCCGCTTGCGCCGTTCGTACTTTTAATCACAAACTGATCCGGCAGAGCGTCAAAATCAATTTCTTCCTCCGAATCGTATACGCCATAACAGGTATTTAAAATACCCGATAGGCCTTTTTTTTCCAGATAGCTCCGCACTTCCCATTTATCCGCGCATTGCGCCATCACCGGATCTCGATGATAAAGTTTATACCACTGCAATTTTTCCGTATATCTCGTTGGATTTTTGAGGTTTAACTTTCGTCCGGTTTTTATGCGATATTGCAGACGGATCATCTGCTTGTCCGGAATCCAGTTCAACAGCTTCAGGATTTGCAGCTTGATCTTTGATTTTAAATATTTGTCCATTTCCCATATCCCTTTACCGCTCTATTTGCTTCATATACGCATCCACCACAATCTCCCGGTCAAATTCCCGTTCCATCTTCGCCCTGCCGGCCAATCCCATGGCTTTGCGTTCCTGATTATCCATTTCCATAAAACGCCGAATACAATCCACCAACTGTTCTAAATTTTTCTGTTCAAAAAGAAAGCCTGTCACCCCATCTTCCACCGTCTCCCGACAACCGCTCCGATCGGTGGTAATCACTGGCCGACCGCAGGCCGCACTCTCCAATAACACGTTGGAAATCCCTTCCGGATAATAGGACGGATGAATCGTACAATGCGCATTCTGCATATATTCTCTGGTATCCTGCACCATACCATGATAACGGATAATCCCCTTTTTCTGGTATTTCGCCAAAAGCTCCTGGTATTCTCCATCACACGGCCCCAATACATGAAATACCGTATTGGGATATTCCAAACGGATCTGCTTGGCCGCTTTTAGATACTCCTCAATCCCTTTTTCTTTAATTACCCTTGCAATAAATAAAAACTCAACGCCGCCAGCATCGTCCGGATAATCCATCAGACGCCAACGCCCTATATTGACGCCGGAACCTGGTATAAGCTGCTGCGTCCCCTGATACATACGATGCTTTTGAAAAAATGCCTGATTCTCCGTATTTTGAAAAAACAGGCATTTGGCGTGCTTAGCCGCCATTCGATATATGGCAATCATAAATTTTTGCAGAGAATTCTTGTATTCTACAGCTGTCCCCAACCCAGAAATATTCATCAGATACGGGATATGCATTCGGCCCGCCAAAATACCTGCATAGATATTAACTTTCGTCGTATACATTAATATCAGATCCGGCTGAACCGTTTTTATAATTTTCCGATAAGACCAAAGCAGCTTGATATCTTTAAACGGATTTTTACCCCTTTTATCAATTGTAACCGGCAGAAAACGGCATCCCATAGCTGTCATTTTCTCCACTTTTTCGCCATAAGGCAGACAGATATATACCTCATACTGCTCTGCCAACAGCCGTTCCACCAGTTCAATCCGGAAATTATACAATACAAAGTCCCTGTTCACCATCACCAATATCTTTTTCATTTGCTCAGTTTCCAACCTTCACATTTAATTTGCTCTTGATATCGGCATACTGGCTAACCGTTACTACATTCTGCTTTTCTGCCGAAAGGAGCTTGCTCTTTTCCTCTGTAAATCCTTCCGTACTCTCCGGTATAAACATCACCTTAAATGTCAGCATCAAAAGCTTTAAATCCAGCAAGAAAGACTGGTTTTCTATGTAAAGCAAATCCAACCGCAGCTTATCATAAGCCGAGGTATTGTATTTTCCGTAAATCTGCGCATAACCGGTTAGGCCGCCTTTGACACGCATACGATATGCAAACTCCGGCAATTCTTCGGTATACTTTTGCACGTGTTCCACACGCTCCGGTCTTGGGCCTACGAAACTCATATCGCCTTTTAGGATATTGAAAATCTGCGGCAGCTCGTCGATCCTCGCCGCACGAATCACTTTTCCTACGCGCGTAATCCGCTTATCGCCGGAGATACAGGGCGTACAGCCATCTTTCTCCGCATCCACGACCATGCTGCGAAATTTCAAAATATCAAACTCCCTGGCGTCCTTGGTACAACGTTTCTGTCTATAAAACACTGGCCCTCTGTCCTCGATTTTGATCGCCAACGCTGTCAGCGCCATAAACGGCGAAACAATCACCGTAAAAATCAGCGCAAAAACAATATCAAAAAACCTCTTTAGGGCATATTCCGTCTTTTTCTTATGGACATAATCATAACGGAACAACGGCGTATCCAAAAGATGCTTCGGCTGGCATCCCATCAGCACAATATCCTCAAGACGCGGCGTAAAATAAATTTCCTTCCGCTCTTGCAGACAATATTCCGCCAGCATACTTCGCTTATGATAGGAGACTTCATAAAATAACACCGTATGACATTCCCGGATCTGCTGCCGTAGATACGCCTCTTCCTCTTCTTCTGAAAGGATAGATGCAACATGAAAAATATGCGCGTATTTCTTTAAAATCCGTTCTTTAAACGCCCATACTTCTTCTTCCGAAATATCCTTTCCATAAATAAAAATTGTATTCTTAGGCGGAACACGGTATTTAAAATAGCGTTTTGCGCCTATAATAATCAACAGCGACCCAATCATCTGCAGGCATACAATTCCAACGCCAGGCCCAATGTTGACCAAATGATTAAAAATCAGACAGCTCTCCACATATAAAATCAAGTCAGGGATACCAAAAGCAATGATCTGTGAAAACACGGTTTCCCCAACCGGGCAGGACGCAATCCGAAACGCCTTATACAAGGCGCAGAGTGCGTTGTATATAATAAAATAAATGAAAATTGATATCGCACCGCCAAGCATATGGTATGTGTCAAATGCAAATTTATTATAGTAAAACATCCATACCAAGGCAAATAACCCTACATTCCATAATTCCAAACACGCTCGCGCTGTATTGGTAACACTCTTTTTCATAATCGATTCACCCTATTTCCAGATTTTCATTCACATTTGTAAAAGTCCATGCTCCCTGTCTGTTTATTTCGTCTTTTCTCCTCCCAAATGTTCCGCCTTTTTTCCTGAATCCCCATAATATGGCTTATAATAACCGCTGTAATACCCACGATAGTACCGCTTATAATAGCGGTTATAGTAGCTGCCTTTTTCTACTTTCACTTTATTGAGCACCACTCCAAGGATCCGGCACCCCGTAATCTCCAGCTGCTTTTTAATATCCTGTACAAAACGGTAGCTGCATTTATTGGCCTCTACCACTAACACCGCGCCGTCGCATTTAGGAGCGATAATCGCCGTATCAATTACCGAACCCAGAGGCGGAGAATCAATCAGCACCATATCAAAATGTTCCCTGGCATAAGCCATCAGCTCTTCAAAATATCGATTGCCCAAAAGCTCCGTCGGATTTGGCGTCGTGCGTCCGGCAAAGATAATCGAGAGGTTATTGACATTGGTCTCACAAAGCGTCTCGTCTAACTTAATCTGACCGCTCAAATAATGGGAAAGACCTTTGATGCTGCCCTGTGCGCTGGTAGCCTTATGACGTCCAACCAGAACGGATTTCCGCAAATCGGCGTCTATAATCAATACCTTTTTGCCATCCTCTGCAATCGCCCTTCCCAACTCCATCACTATGCTACTCTTTCCTTCATCCTGCGTACAGCTCGTAAAGGTAATCACCTGGATGTCATCTCCACAGAAGCTTAAATTTGTCCGCAGGGAATTAAACGCTTCCCGTTTTCCATATCCGAGTTTTTCTAATCTTTCCAATTCGACTCTCATCTATGTCCATCCTTTCTGACGCCCCAGAGCTTCCGCTTCCGGCTCCGTTTCTTCTCAGTATTATCCGTTCCGCCTTCTTCCGGTACAGACGCCAACGTATTTAAGCGCAAAAACTGCTCCACATCATCTGCATTTTTTAAGGTATCGTCTAAAATATGCCGGATCAGCAAAAATCCAATGGAAAGCAATAACCCGATAACTGCGCCCATCATAATATTCCGTCTGTTGTTTGGACTGCTCGGCCGACTTGCCGCCACTGCTTCTTCTACCAGCGTAGGCTCATCCACTTTCATAATCTGCGTAATCCGTTTCTGGGCGACGCTGATAAACTCATTGGCAATTTCCTTGGCCAACACCGGATCCGGAAACGTAATTTTAATCCCAATGATCCGCGTATTATCCCGGTTATTAATACTGACGCAGCCTAACAAGGCTCCGTAGCTTAAGTTCAAATCCAGATTTTCCGACACCTGCTCCACAACCGGACGGCTTAAAATCAATTCTTCATAATCATTGGCCAGGTTGTTGCCGACCTGCAAATCAGCCAGGCTGATCATGGTATCCGAATTGGCCAATATATACATTTTGGCTGTGGAAGTATACATCGGCGTTATCGCATAAATACTGATAAAACCCGCAATGACGCCGCCTATCAGCGTTGTCAGAAGCACCAATGGCAAATGGTGCAAAATCAGCAGGAATATTTCCCACAAATCAATTTCCACTTCATCGTTCTTGGAATTCATAGTCATCTCCTTATAATTATAAGTACTTTTTCTGTAAAAAGCAATCCTGGTTCTCATAGAGAAGCCTATTTAAGGCTGCTTTCGGCAATTTCCGATACAGTTTTTCCACACAATCGTTCATCATCGGCGGCCGTTCCGTAATATTATGGCAATCGCTGCCCAAAAAATGCACCATTCCATTTGCAATCCATTTGCGAAGCTTTGCCGCACGTAAATCCAACATCCCCCCCAGCAAGCTGCCGCTGTTTAACTGAACCAATGCGCCCAATTTTAAAAGTTCACGTAACTTGGTCTCGTCTCCCAACAGCGTCTGCACGCGTTCCGTATGCGCAATAATGGGATAATATCCCTCTTCCACCAGCTCGCGTAACCCCTGGTAAATCTTACGGTATTGTTCTTGAGGATAAAATTCTATCAGCAAATATCTGCTGTCCGCAAGCGTTAGGATATGACCGTCTGCGATTTCCTCCACAATACCCCTGCGGTACAAAATTTCATTGCCGCAAAAAATTTGAAAATCCGGAGCAATCTGTTTGGCTCTCCGATCGGCTTCCTGTACCAGGCTTTTGATCTGCTCGTTATCCTGCCTGCGTTCTCCAGGATAATTATGAGGAGTGGCCACCATTCGGCGTACGCCCTGCCGGTACGCCAGCTCTAACATCTGCATCGTCATATCCCAGTCTTTTGCACCGTCATCCACTTCTGGCAGGATGTGGGTGTGCAAATCCAAATATCCTGTTCGTTCCATTATCTGCGGCTCCTTATATAA
>CAOJLW010000020.1 GCA_948438565.1 uncultured Lachnospiraceae bacterium
GCATACATACACACCGTCGTCGATATCATCACCAGCACCATGGTGGAAAGGATACAGATGCTGGCCAGGCCGACCGCATTGCGCTTCATACGGTAAAACATACCGGAAACGGAGATAAAATGCGCTGTTTTATAGTAGTAACGCTTGTTTTGTTTGAGCAGTTTTAAAAATGCAATGCTGACTGTCATAAAAAGCTCGTACGTGCCGACTATGACCAGGATCACCGCCAAAAAAAACATATTGACCGCTTCCATCACGCCGTAAACGGTAATGGCCAGATAATATCCTGTCAGTATACAAATCACTCCCGTCAGAGCCAAGATCCATCTCGCTTTTGGCTCGCGTTCTCCGACATTGCCCCCATGCAGCAGCTCAATCGGATTGGCAAGCTTCACCTGAAGAAAATTGTAGCATAACATCAAGGCGTATACCACAGCAAAAAATCCGGCGGTTTGCAGGCATCCGTAACCCGAAATATAAAACGGGATGCTTTCTGAAAGTCCTGTCAACCGATAGAGAAACATCGTCGCCAGCTTATGGAATAAAATGCCCAATGCCAATCCACCGCCAACGGAAACCGCATACAAAATCACTGCTTCCTGAGCCATAACCTTTGCAATATGCTTTTTCTCCATCCCGAGGATATTATAGACGCCAAGCTCCTTTTTACGTCTTTTCATAACAAAAGCATTCGTATAAAACAAGAAAATACATACGCAAATCCCGACAATGCACAGTCCCAGAGACAACACAAACTTTAACGTGGTAGAACCGCGCATTGCATCCAGGCCCTCACTGCCCTGTATTGCCCGCATAATATAAAACATCATCGTAAATACCATGCCTGCCAAAAGATGCGGCAAATAAAACTGCTTGTTATTTTTTATATTGGTCATTGCCAGTCTGCCATATAAATGATTCATCACAATCCTCCATTCCCGCCGCGTCCGCCTTGCTCCTCCCCGCCGCCTTGCGCCAGGGTCAACGTATCCGATATTTTGACATAGAGCTGCTCATTGGTTAAATTCCCACGGTACAATTGATGGAACACTTCTCCGTCTTTAATAAACAGCACACGTCCCGCATGGCTTGCCGCATAGATACTGTGCGTTACCATCAGGATCGTCTGTCCGTCACGGTTAATCTCGCCAAACACATCCAATAACCCTGCGGACGCTTTCGAATCCAGCGCCCCTGTCGGCTCGTCGGCCAGGATGAGCTGCGGATTGGTGATAATGGCCCTTGCCACTGCCGCCCTCTGCTTTTGGCCACCCGAAACTTCATACGGATATTTTGCCAGCAGATTTGAGATTCCAAGCTTTCTCGCTATTGGTTCTAAAAGCCCTTCCATCTGAGAAACGGATTTTTCCTGTAAAACCAGCGGCAGCAGGATATTGTCTTTTAATGAAAAATTGTCCAGCAAATTAAAATCCTGAAAGACAAAACCCAAATTGTCACGACGGAACGCCGAGAGTTCCTTCTCTTTAATATCTGCGATATCCTTTCCGCTTAGCAGCACTTCTCCGCCCGTAGGCTTATCGAGCGACGCCAAAATATTTAACAGCGTCGTCTTGCCGGAACCGGATTCCCCCATTATTGCCAAATATTCGCCCTCTTCCACCGAAAAATTCATATTGGAAAGCGCCTGTACCTTTGCGCTGCCAAAGCGGGTTGTATATACTTTGCTTATATTTTTCACTTCTAAAATCGCCATATCTGTCTCCTCGCTTTTTCTTTGTTGTAAACCAAGTATAACAAAAAAGAGAACTGTCAGCCATTTCTTAAGCTTACAATTCTCTTTTATTTCTTACGGTTTTGTAAGATTGCGTATGATATTTGACGTTGGCCAAACCGGTTGCTTGCGCCGCTTATCCGTTATATTTTTTTGTGGAGAAATAACAGACGGCTCCTGCCATCATCATCAAACATCCCGAAACGGCAAACCACAGTTCCACGTCAATCGTTTCACAAATGGGACCCGCCAGAAACAGTCCAAAAGGCGTTGCCCATGTCATGGCCACAGTAAACATGGACAAAATCTTCCCCATCATTTGCGGCGCCACGGTTTCTTGAATATATGCCATCAGCGGTACCTGAAAAAACGTTCCGAACGCCCCAAAACCATGATCAAATAATATAGAAAAAGACCTGCGGAAAAGACAGTTTCTAATGTTTGCGAGATTTCCAAACATAAGCCAAAATATCTTTTAAGACCAGAAAAGCATCTAGTTCATTGTAGCCATATTTCTTTTCCAAATCTCCCAACAGACGGTTTAATTCCGCCGCGTATACCGGTATGTCCACCTCGTTTTGATACGTGGCCAGAATCGGATATTTTTGGCTCCATGCTTTTGTCCAGTCGATTTTTTCGGAAACCGCATCGTTCGTCCTATCGATAAATTCCTGAATTTCTTTCACATCCAGATCAAATTCAATTAGTTCATCTAATGACAGTCCATACAGACCGGACAATTTTTTAGATTGGCCAATATCCGGCAACGTTTCATCGAGCTCCCATTTGGAAATCGTCTGTCTGCTCACACCCAGCCTTTCGGCAACTTCTTCCTGCGATAACCCACGCTTTTTACGGGCATTGAAAAGATTGTTCCCTAAACTCATCACAATGACCTCCTGTGCTTTATTTTCATCCATTATACGTAATTATTTGGCGAAAATCTAGCGACGAGATTTTCCATTTATGCCCGTTTTATTAACATTATTCACTTTTTGCGCCTCAATCTACATCCGGCCTGACAATTGCCGCAACACCTTCATGACTCCGTCATCGTCATTGGAATCTGCAATATATTTAGCCGCCTTTTTTAAATCAGGATGCCCGTTTTTCATACAGTAACTTTCGCCGCAGTTTTTTAATAAGGCCAGATCGTTTAAATAATCCCCAAAAGCCATGGACGCTTCCTCGGCAATGCCATATTTTTCCTGGATTGCGGCGACAGCCACTCCTTTATTGACCGTTCGATTGGAAATATCAATCCAACTGTCCCCGGACAATACGGCCGCCAAATGTCCGGCAATTCCCGCAAAGTATCGCATAGATGTTTCCGCCATTTTATCGTCCACAAAAATAGCAATTTTTACTATCGTATCCTGTAAAGCCGCTTGATATAACTGTTCTGTCTGCTGCAAAGAAGCATAATAGATCCTGACCTCCCGGCAGACAGATTCCTCGGCCCGTCTCATATACGCCGCCTTTGCCCCGCAGAGAATCGGAGTCAGTCCACGGATACCGTCAATCAAATCCAGGCATTGACGGATATCTTCTTTTTGCATTTCATTACTGTAAAGAATCTCTCCATGTTCAAATACAAAACCGCCATTTTCAGCCACATAGATCAGTTGATCTTGAATCGGAATAAATTCCTTGTACAGGGTATCATACTGCCGCCCGCTTGCAATGACGGTTTTGATATTCGGGTGGGTTTTTACCCAATCCATAAAATCCGGCGGCAGTCTTTTTTGGCTGTCTAACAACGTTCCATCCATATCCAGCGCAACCAATTGGATATCCATATCAAATAACTCCTCTCATCTTGTCAAAGCCAGACGTTCCATGACGTCTCGCCGTATTCTGTGCATTTGAATAAGGAGGCTTGATTCCTAAGCCTCCTTATTCCTAACACCATAGTTTGATGCGTTATCGTTATTTATAATTCACGATCTTGCCAAAATCAGCTTTCAAAGAAGCGCCGCCAACTAATCCACCGTCAATATCCGGTTTGGAGAAAAGTTCCGCCGCATTGCCGGCATTTACGGAACCGCCGTACTGGATACGGATTGCCTCTGCGGTAGCTTCGTCATATACTTCCCGGATGCATGCGCGGATTGCCGCACAAACCTCTTCCGCCTGATCCGAGGTAGCTGTCTCGCCTGTTCCAATTGCCCAGATCGGCTCGTAAGCGATAACAGCCGTCTTAGCCTGATCCGCCGTTACGTTCTGGAAGGCAATCTTAATCTGCATACGGATCCAGTCGATATAAATGCCCTGTTTCCGCTGTGTTAAGGATTCGCCGCAGCAAATAATCGGCGTAATGCCATGCTCAAATGCTTTTAAAACCTTTTTATTTACGGTCTCATCGGTTTCCGCAAAATATTCTCTTCTCTCGGAATGTCCGATAATCACATATTTCACGCCGGCGTCTACCAGCATCTTCGGAGCGATTTCTCCTGTATATGCGCCGCTTTCTTCATAGTACATATTCTCAGCGCCGATTTGGATATTCGTTCCTTTTGCCGCTTCCATAGCAGGGATAATATCAATCGCCGGCACGCAGAATACCACATCCGCCTCGTCGTTTGCCACCAATGGGGTCAATTCTTTTACTAACGCAACTGCCTCGCTGGGAGTTTTATTCATCTTCCAGTTTCCGGCAATAATTTTCTTTCTTGCCATTTTATCTGTTCTCCTTCTATTTTTTTATAGCCTTAGGCTTGCCAATCACCAAGCGCTTTACTTATCGTCTGCCGCTACTACGCCTGGGAGTTCTTTTCCTTCTAAGAATTCTAATGAAGCGCCGCCGCCTGTGGAAATATGGCTCATCTTATCGCCAAAGCCAAGCTGGTTGACTGCCGCTGCGGAATCGCCGCCGCCGATAATCGTCGTCGCGTCTGTTTCCGCCAATGCTTTTGCTACGGCAATTGTGCCTTCTGCCAGGATTGGGTTCTCGAATACGCCCATCGGTCCGTTCCATACAACGGTCTTGGCTGTCTTTACAGCTTCTGCATACATTTCCTGCGTCTTAGGTCCGATATCGCAGCCTTCTCTGTCTGCCGGCATCTCTTCTACTGTGCAGGTTTCTACGTCTATTTTGGCGTCAATCGGATTGGGGAACGCCGCTACGGTTACGGAATCTACCGGAAGCAACAGCTTTTTGCCCAGTTTTTCCGCTTTTTCGATCATTTCCTTGCAGTAATCGATCTTGCTGTCGTCCACTAAGGAATTGCCGATCTCATAGCCTTTTGCTTTTAAGAATGTATAAGCCATACCGCCGCCAATAATTAAGGTATCGCATTTTTCCAACAGATTGGAAATAACGTTTAACTTGTCCGCAACTTTTGCGCCGCCTAAAATAGCTACGAACGGCCTTACCGGATTTTCTACGGCGTTGCCGAGGAAATCAATTTCTTTCTGCATCAGATAGCCAACCGCATTTTCTCCGCCCTTTGCAGTAATGCATTTGGTAACGCCTGCAACCGATGCGTGCGCCCTATGGGAAGAACCGAATGCATCGCATACATACGCATCTGCCAAATCCGCCAATTCCTGACTAAACGCTTCGCCGTTTTTCGTCTCTTCCGCACCGCGGAAACGGGTATTCTGCAACAAAACGACGTCGCCGTCTTTCATATCGGCAACAGCCTTTGTAGCCGCTTCTCCGGTTACGTTGTAATCCGATACGAATACAACGTCCTTACCGAGCTTTTCCGTAAGCCTTGCCGCCACCGGAGCTAAAGACTCGCCTTCGTTCGGGCCATTCTTTACTTTGCCCAAGTGAGAGCAAAGGATCACTTTGCCGCCGTCCCCAATCAATTTCTGGATGGTCGGGAGCGCTGCATTGATACGGGTCTCATCTGTAATTTTACCTTCTTTTAACGGTACGTTAAAATCGCACCTTACCAAAACGCGTTTGCCTGCTACATTAATGTCGTCTACTGACTTTTTGTTTAATGACATGGGTTATGTCCTCCTCCTGATATCTTTTCATCCTAACGGAAAAAAGATCCGGCCCTTTCAGACCGGACCCTTTTTGAGCCTTAACCGGAAGAGTCCCCTAAGGATTGCTCTTCCGGCAACAATTGCGCACTCTGGCAGCCTGCCGCTTAAAAAAGTAGTCTACCGTGCATAAAATCTCAGAAATTATGCTAACTCTGAGAAGTATTTGATTGTACGAACCATCTGAGATGTATAGCTGTTCTCATTGTCATACCATGAAACAACCTGAACTTCATACAGATCGTCGGACACTTTGCTAACCATCGTCTGCGTAGCATCGAATAAGGAGCCGTAACGCATACCAACGATATCGGAGGAAACGATTTCATCTTCATTGTATCCGAAGGACTCGTTAGCCGCTGCTTTCATAGCTGCATTGATGCC
Source organism: uncultured Lachnospiraceae bacterium (assembly GCA_948438565.1). Lineage (GTDB taxonomy): Bacteria > Bacillota > Clostridia > Lachnospirales > Lachnospiraceae > Roseburia_B. Next base: position 6,116 of record CAOJLW010000020.1, read on the forward strand.
GTCTACCGTAACGTCAGCTTTCTTTACAACTGCTGTTAAAATTGTAGTAGATCCGGTCGGTGTCGGAACACGCTGTGCGGAGCCGATTAATTTGCCGTTTAATTCTGGGATAACAAGGCCGATTGCCTTTGCTGCGCCTGTGCTGTTCGGAACGATATTCACTGCCGCTGCACGGGATCTCCTCAGATCGCCTTTCCTCTGCGGGCCGTCTAAGGTCATCTGATCGCCTGTGTAAGCATGGATCGTTACCATGATACCAGACTGAACCGGTGCGTATTTGTTTAACGCGTCAGCCATAGGAGCCAAGCAGTTTGTCGTACAGGAAGCTGCGGAAATAATCGTATCTTCTGCCTTTAATGTCTCGTGGTTGGTATTGAATACGATGGTCGGAAGATCATTTCCTGCCGGAGCGGAGATAACAACTTTACGAGCGCCAGCGTTGATATGTGCCTGTGCTTTTGCTTTGCTGGTATAGAATCCAGAGCACTCCAAAACAACGTCTACTTTTAAGTCGCCCCATGGGCAGTTGTTTGCATCCGGGAATGCGTAGATTTTGATTTCTTTGCCGTCAACGGTAATGGAATCTTCCCCTGCTGTAACCTTGTCCGCTAATTCGTATTTACCCTGAGAAGAATCATATTTTAACAAGTGCGCCAACATTTTCGGACTTGTCAAATCGTTGATTGCCACTACTTCATATCCCTCTGCTCCAAACATCTGCCGAAATGCCAGACGGCCGATACGGCCAAATCCATTGATTGCTACTCTTACTGCCATGTCTTCATTCCTCCTAGAATATTAATTAGATTTTTGGACTGTACGCCCAACATATTTTCATTTTAACCAATTATTACTAAAAAAACAAGTCTTTCCCTCTAGTTTATTGAAATTTTGTTTTTTTTATTGCCTGCCCGCCGCCAGGAACTTTCTTTTCAAAAATTTTTATGTTATACTCCCTTTTGGGCATACCAAATCCATATATTTTATGCCCCAATGAAACAGGAAACACAACATAAGATAGGATACAGGAGGAACACTATGCTGATCCCAAAAATTATCGCTCTTGACTTAGACGGCACGCTGTTTTCCCGTACCGGACAAATCACGCCGTATACCAAAGAACAAATCCGCCAGGCCGTAAGTCTCGGGGCGTCGGTTATAATTTCCACCGGCCGCCCGTTTGTCGGCCTTCCGCTTGACGAAGCCGCTTCGCTTGGAATTGCCTATGCCATCACTGCCAACGGAGCCGCCATTTACCGGCTGACCGACCGAGTCTGCCTGCACGAAGAGGGTCTGCCTTCTAAAATTGCCGCCCCCATCATCCGGGGACTTTATCAAAAACATCTGCATTTGGACGCTTTTATCCAAGGAGACGCTTACACGCAGCCTTCCACTATGGAAATCGCCCGGCGTTCCTGCCTGCCGGAATCGGTGGTCCGCTATATTTTTTCTACCAGAAAACGCGTGCCGGATCTGGCGGATTATATCGAAAGCCACGGCTGCATTCTCCAAAAGGCCACGGCCAATTTTGAACAACGGCCGGACGGCTCCTTTATCGACCGCAACGAAGCCAAGGCATTTTTAGAAGGCTGTCCCGGCATTCGGATTGTTTGCGGCGGCTACCACAACCTGGAATTCACGAAAGCAGGCGTCAGCAAAGCGGCCGGCCTGCGTTTTCTCTGCGATTATTTGCATATCCCTATCGAAGCGTCCATGGTCTGCGGCGACAGTGAAAACGATGCGGACATTTTACAGGCCGCAGGACTCTCCGTAGCTATGTCCAACGCCGATGAAACCATCAAAAACCTCTGCGACTATGTCACAAAATCCTGCGATGCGGACGGCGTCGGATATGCCATTCAAAAATTTGTGATCGCCCGCGCCCATGCCGGCGATCCTATTGAAAAAAATACGTGACTGTTTCCGCTATTTGCACAGAAAGGAGCTCGCTATGCTTTGGGACACCCATATGCACTGCAATTTTTCCGGCGACAGCAAGGCGCTGCCGGAAGATATGATTTTAGCCGCCATCCAAAAACAGCTTGACGGCATTTGTTTTACGGATCATATAGATATTGATTATCCGGGGCCAACTCCGTTTTCCTTTGATCCGTCCGAGTACTTTCAAACGCTTTTAACCCTTCAGAAAAAATATCAAAACCGCATTCGGATTTATATTGGAGTCGAGCTCGGACTGCAACCCCATTTAAAACAGCGTTACGCAGACTTTACGTCCGCGTGGGATTTTGACCAGGTAATCGCATCGTCCCACGTTGTACATGGCTTTGATCCATACTACCCGGAATTTTATCTGGGCAAAACGGAGGACGAAGCCTATCAGGAATACTTTACTTCCATTTTGGAAAATCTGGCTGTCTTTTACGATTTTGACGTATACGGACATATCGACTATGTCGTCCGCTACGGTCCCCATAAAAATCAAAACTATTCGTATCACAAGTTTCAAGACGTCATTGACGAAATTTTACGCACATTGATTTCCAAAGGCAAAGGCATAGAAATCAATATGGCCGGCTTCAAATACGGACTCGGCCATCCAAACCCGACCGAAGCGATTCTCAAACGCTATCGACAACTGGGCGGCGAACTGCTGACGATTGGCGCAGACGCCCACCAGCCGGAGCATATCGCCTATGATTACCACAAGCTGCGCGGGATTTTACAGGAGGCCGGATTTACCCATTATACGGTGTTTCACAAGCGAAAACCCGTTTTTTATCCGCTGTAAAAAAATAACGCTCTCTTGTTTTTTTGTCGCCTACTTTACAATGATCCCGCCTCCGGCTACGCAGCCGCCGTCATAAAATACGGCGGCCTGCCCAGGCGTTATGGCGCGCTGCGGTTCGTCAAAGACAAACCGCAGCCGCCCGTCCGATTCCGGATAAACCGTCGCCATCGCCCCAGAATGCGCATAGCGGATTTTGGTTAAAAAACGCTGTCCGTCTTTGATCTGCGGTACGCCCATATAGCAAATTCGATCGGCAATCAGCTCCGACGCATAGACGTCCCCGGCCTCCCCAATCACCACCTCATTGGTTTTTGGCCGGATTTCAGATACAAAGACCGGTCTGCCCATCGCCAGATTTAAGCCTTTGCGCTGTCCAATCGTATAGTGCGTAATCCCCTTATGCCGTCCCAGAATTGTCCCGTCTTTTGTCACAAAATTTCCGCCGCCCGGCGTCCGCTCTCCCGCCATACGTTCAATAAATCCTGCATAATCCTGATCCGGAATAAAACAGATTTCCTGACTGTCCGGCTTTTGAGCCACACGCAGGCCAATTTTTTCCGCAATGGCGCGGATTTCATCTTTCGTATATGCCCCTGCCGGCATCAGCGTATGCGCCAACTGCTCTTGCGTCAGAGCAAACAACGCATAGGTCTGATCCTTTTTGGCCGACTTTGGCGCCGCAAGGGCATATCTGCCGTTTTCTCGTTTCACCACCCCGGCGTAATGCCCGGTTGCAATATAATCGGCGCCGATTTCTTGGCCATACAAAAAAAGCTCGCCCCATTTTATCTGTCGGTTACAGACAATGCAAGGGTTTGGCGTCCTTCCCTGTATATACTCCTGAATAAAATAGTCGACCACCTTTTGTTGAAAGGCGTCTGCAAACTGAACTACATGAAACGGAATCCCAAGCTTTGCGGCCACCCGCTCGGCGTCTTGTTCCGCACACGAAACAAAATGCTCTTTCTCTTCTTGTTTCTCCTGCCATAAACGCATCGTCACGCCCACGACTTCATATCCCTGTTCCTGCAAAAGATATGCCGCCACAGACGAATCCACGCCGCCGGACATACCGACGAGAACTTTCTTTTTTTTATCCATCCTGTCTCCTTTTTCTCCATTTGGCGCCCGCCAGGCTATAGCGCCTGTCTATTCCCGGTCGCCCCTGCTACATCCAATGGGCAAACAGGCTCGCCCCGGCCACCGTCAAAATGCCGGACACGACAATCGAAAGGCTGCTCATTGCGCCTTCGACCTGCCCCATCTCCATCGCCTTTACTGTCCCAATTGCATGGGAGGACGTTCCCAAGGCAATTCCCCTTGCAATCGGATGGTCGATTTTCAAAATTTTAAATACGGCTTCCGCCAAAATATTTCCCAACACGCCCGTAATAATAATGATCGCTACTGTAACCGACACATATCCGCCCAGTTCTTTGGAAACGTCCATACCGATAGCCGTTGTAATGGATTTCGGCAGCAGCGTCACATAGGACGCATGATCGAGTCCAAACAGATACGCCAACAGCAGGACGCTCAACAAGCTGGTCAACACCCCGGACAAAATCCCAAACAGTACGGCCTTATAATGTTTTCTTAACAGACCCATCTGCTCGTAAAGCGGAACCGCCAGACAAATCGTAGACGGCGTAAGCAGAAACGTAATATATTTTGCGCTCTCTTGATATACGCTATATTCAATATCCAGACCCTTTAAAAACAAAATCGTAAAAATGACAGCCAGCAAAAGCGGGTTAAAAACGGCCAGTTTCCATTTGCTTTTGAGCCAAGCGCCAGCGCCATAGGCAAGCAGACTGATACATACGCCGCAAAAAACCGACGTTTCAAAAAATTCATTCATGCTTGTCCTCCTTCTTTCCCAAAAGCCGGATCATGGATTGCACCGCTTTTCCGGACACAGCCATAACCAATACGGTCGTAATCACGGTAATCACGATATAGGCCGCCAACTTTGTCTGAATCATCCGCCAGGACTCTATCACCCCTACTGCGGCAGGAATAAACAAAACCGGCATAATTGCTATAAAAAAAACGCTGACCTCTTTTACAGCGTCCACCCGGATCATGCCCGTTTCCAAGCAGAGCAGTAAAATGACAATTCCGTATATGCTCGCAGGAACCGGAAGCGGCAGGCAGGCGTGCAAAACCTCTCCTATCAAGGATAGGACTAAGATAATGGCAAATTGTTTCAGATATTTCAAATGACGACTCCTCCTTTTTATTGGCAGCGCCCATCGTAGAATAGCGTGGAAGGTACAGGCGTCCCTCTAAGCCTGCAACAAATCAAAAAGCGTTAATTGTACCGGTTCTCCATGATCATACACAGCATCCTCTCTACTAAATCTGCCGCGTTTTTGAACCCTGGAACGCTTTTCAATCTCTTCCGGCGGCATCTGGGCAGCGATGGATAACAATACCTCTTCCAGACGAGCATTGATCTTTAAATTACGCTCCCGCTTTCTCCTGACAATGCCAAAGCAGCCAACCGGTGAAATATAGATATCTTCCGGAGTATCCGAGGATACAATGGCGCTCATATCGTTAAAGGTGCAATTTTCCGGAGTTGCCGTACAATTTAACACATAGGAAGCATCCACAGCAACAATATCCCTTCCAAAATCCATCAAAAATCCTTGATCTTTCACTTCGGTTATTCTCGACAGCAACGCCGTCTTTTTTTCACGCAGACGCAACACGTCCCCGTCATAGGCCATCAATCGTTTGCCAATCCAGTTGACAACTGGAACTGCCCAGGAATTTCCAATCGCCTGATAGCGATTTGTCTTTTTTGCCCCTGACATATCGGTATAGTGATCCGGAAATCCCATCAGCCTTTCGCCTTCCAATGGTGAAAGACGCCTAAGACGGCCATCCTGAACAACAAACAACGATCCGTTATACGCCGCTGCATTCCCGTTCCATTTCGTCCCATATGCAGAATACAGACAATCGGTATATTCACGGAACACTTCAAACTGATGGCCTTCTTTTTCAAATGTCAGCTTTGCCGTAGGATATTCCGTCAACTCCTGCCTATGGAACTCCAATAAGACATTTTCGGGATAAAAATCCGTTCCTCCAGCCAATACATACAGACGGCGTCGTTGCTGTGGCAAACCAAAAAATTTTGCATCCAAGATCCGCCATGCAATATTTCTTTTAGGGCCATGCATAACGCCTGCATTCGGCCATTTTTTTAGTGTAATCACATCATCAAAACCCGCTAAGGAACAGACAAAGCAGCCAAAGGCATTTGTTTTATCCGTAAGAACGCCTTCCACATTTTCCCAAAATACAATGGAAGCCGTCTTTCCCTGCGCATTTCGTTGCGCATCATTCGCATTGACAATATCTACAAACTTTAAAGTAAGATTTCCTCTGTCATCGTGCAAACCGTTTTTCCACCCTGCAAGGGAAAAGGCCTGACATGGCGTCCCGCCGCAAATTAAATCAGGCGCAGAAATTTCTCCTGACGCGATCCGATCCGGAATGTCCTTCATATCCCCTAAGTTTGCTACGGTTGGATATTTCTCCGCTAAAAGCAAAGAAGGAAACTCTGCAATTTCAGAGAACCACGCAAAGTCCATGCCAAGCGGCCGCCACGCCACAGATGCCGCTTCAATGCCAGAGCAGACGCTTCCCACTGATGTTAATGTCATAGTCTCATCTCCCTTTGCCTATGTATTCTCCTGATTCCCTTTCAATTTTAGAATCAATTGACGTTTCCATTCTGCAATATCATACCAAGGACATCCAATACAGCCTTTTTCCGCCTCTTTCCCTCTCTGGGGTATAGACGGATCCCAGTTCTCTTCCCCCTGGTAATAAAACGGTATACCGTAGATACGGCCACGTTTTCCCGTTTGAAAACAAGTTCTGCAGATTTCCCTCTTTTGCTGATTGCGTTGATTCGTCAGTAATTGGAATTTTGCCCTAATTTCATCATCTGACATGATATCCGGATTGTTTGCTTTTGTATATTCGTCCCATCTAATCTCTGAAAATTTGTGATCCGGCAAACAATGAGCGGAAAAAGTCCCCTCATAGACATCTATACTATGTAACACACGAATCATCCTTTTTCGCAAAGCAGGCGACCATGTCTCATATCCGTTGCCTTCCACACCGCCCCTTGGCAGAGGAAGCAAAATCAAATGCGTTTTATTCTCTCCGCATTTTGGACAAAATTTCTTTGTATCCGTCGCTAACGTATATCCAAATTCTTTCAAATCCTGTATTCTTCTCGCCCAATTTGGATTCTTCGGCAAGGTGCATTCTACGCATTGCCAGCCTCCTTTTGCCAGACTGTCAAAAAACGCCTTGGTCGTCCTTGCATTTGGTTTTTCTTCTTTCCAAAACTTTTTCTGTTGTTCTAACCACGAGGGATAATGTATCGGATCCATTTGTTGATACACTTGGTTGAGATAAGTCATGCACCTATCCGTCTGATCCGGTTTAATAAAAATGCCCGTTCTTCGATATTCCACCGGCGCCCATCCGTCCCACGATTCCCCAGAATAATCAAATTTCACATGAACATATGCTTCAGAAGCCTTCGAATGTTTTTTTCGTTCCTCTTCCACGATTGTAATGTTCTTATTTAAAACACTCTTCATCGATTCCCTCCCTCTATCCATCATCAATATAGCATAATACCACAAGAAAAAACAGACGGAATGCTCCATCTGTCTTTTTATACCCAGAGATTCTAGCATATAAAAAATCCTGCTTCTGTCAACGCTTCAATCGACTCATAACTGTAAACATTTTTTCGATGTCCACCGGCTTCGCCAAATGTTCATTCATTCCGGCGTCCTTTGCCATTGCGACGTCCTCTTCAAAGGCGTTAGCAGATAACGCGATAATGGGTACGGTTTTCGCGTCGGGTCGTTTTAGAGCGCGAATAACACGGGCGGCTTCGTATCCGCTCATCACCGGCATCATCAAATCCATCAGTACGCAGTCAAACATTCCCGTATCGGACGCCGCAAACGCATCCACGGCAGCTTTGCCATCTTTTGCAGTCACGACCTTGGCGCCTGCCTCCTTAAGCATGAACTCCATGATTTCACAGTTGATCTCATTATCCTCGACCAAAAGGACTCGCATCCCGGCAATCTTATTTCGTAAATTCCGCTCCTCATCCACAGGCTTTTCACGCCACGCCACATCGACCCGCATAGGCAAAGTAACATAAAATACGCTCCCCTTGCCGATCTGGCTGTCTATCTCAATGCTCCCCTTCATCTGGTCTACCAGCTTCTTCACAATGGACATACCAAGACCAACGCCATTATAGTGGGTTCTTGCACTTTGATGTTCCTGGGTAAACGGTTCAAAAATATGTTTTTTGAAATCCTCTCCGATGCCAATTCCGGTATCTTCAATCATAAACCGGTATTGTGCAATCCCGCCTTGACAGGCAATCTCTTTTACCTGAACAAATACGGATCCATGCATCCGGTTATATTTGAGCGCATTGTCAATGATATTCATCAGGATTTGCTTTAAGTGCAGCGGATTTCCAATCAGTCTGCTATGCTGCAAAACGACCTCCTCCAATACCATGCGGATCCCCCTCTCATCCGCCTGGGCAGACAAGAGCGTAATACAGTTGTCCAATATATCGTGAAGGTCAAACGGCTCTTCCACTACCGTCAGTCTGCCGCTCTCTAACTTGCTGACCTGAAGAACATCGTTCACCAGGGACAATAGATGCTCTGTCGAAACACGGATTTTATTCCGGCATTCTCTCTGCCGCTCCGGATCATCCTGACTTTTCTCTATAATCGCCAGCATACCCAAAATCCCATTGATAGGCGTACGGAGATCGTGAGACATATGGGAAAGAAATTCGCTTTTTGCCGAATTTGCCCGTCTGACCTTCTCCAGCAGCTCCATAATGGCCTGCTCCTGTTTCTTCCTCGTCAACATAATCTCCGTAATATCCTGATGGTATCCGTTCAGACAGGCGCCCGGTTTTTTAAACGTTTTATCCAGCACACCGCCGCAGCGTACATAAATTTTTCCAAGTTTTGGATGATTC
>CAOJLW010000021.1 GCA_948438565.1 uncultured Lachnospiraceae bacterium
TAATATGTCCATCCAAAATGCTTCGCGCCGTATCGGTAATCGGCTCATTAAAATCGTCGCCGTCTACCAAAACCGTATATAACCCGGTAATCGAACCCGTATCCGTATTGCCGGCTCGCTCCAAAAGCTTTGGCATTTCTGAATAAACGCTTGGCGGATACCCCCTGGTCACCGGAGGTTCTCCGGAGGCTAAGCCAATTTCCCTCTGCGCCATAGAAAAACGCGTCAGGGAATCCATCATCAAAAGCACGTCTTTTCCCTGATCTCTGAAATACTCTGCAATCGCCGTAGCGGTCTTGGCCGCCTTATTACGAATCAAAGCCGGCTTATCCGACGTGGCCACGACGACTATGGAACGCTTCATTCCTTCTTCTCCCAGATCACGTTCCATAAACTCCCGAACCTCCCTGCCACGCTCGCCAATTAACGCAATCACATTGACGTCTGCTCTGGTATTCCTCGCAAACATACCGAGCAGGGTACTCTTTCCAACGCCGGAACCTGCAAAGATCCCAATCCTCTGCCCTTTCCCTACTGTAATCAGGCCGTCAACCGCTTTGACGCCTAATGGCAATACCTCATCAATAATCTTCCGCTTCATCGGATCTGGAGGCGCGGCTTCTACCGGATATTCCTCGGTTCGAATCAAATCCGAAGCATCCGTAACCCTTCCGATTCCATCTACCATATGTCCAAGCAGGGCGTCTCCCGCTAAAACAGACAATGGATGCCCCGTATTTTCCACGGTACACCCAACGCCTAATCCTTCCACACTCTCATAAGGCATCAGCAGCAGGCGATTATCCCGTATACCCACTACTTCTGCCATAACGGAAATGTCCTTATTTTTATCAATCATGATGCGGCATAAATCATTCAGTTTTGCTTCCGGACCTACGGATTCAATCGTCAAACCTACGATTTTCACCACTTTACCAAGCCTGTTAAAATATGTACGGTCTGCAAGTTGTAAATATTTTTCAAAATTGTACGCCACGTCACTCATCCTCACAAACTTAATGCCCTTAAATCCTTGATTAAATTTTCCAACTGCACGCCAAGGCTACAGTCAAAAACACCCGTATCCGTTTCAATTACGCATTGGGTTCCATCTAAAGATACGTCCGGAACCAGTTCTATAGACATATCATGACCAATACGGTCTAAAATTTCTTCTTTATGGGTATCCAGAAATACCTTCTGCTCTTCTGCAATACGGATACGAAAAGCCTTGCAGCTTTCAATATTCGCAATCGTATTGCCTATCAAATATAAGAGAATTTCCTTTTTATCTCCAAACTGGATATGGAACACTTTTTCCACAACCGATACAATGACATCCAAAAGCTTTGGCTCCAAATCATGCATTTCCCGATTGTAGTTCTCCTGCAGCTTCAGCTTAAACTGCTCCAGCTCTTCTCTGCGCTTTTCATATTCCTCCTCAAGCTCCCCTTTCATCTGCGCAAAACCCTGTTCATATCCTTCCTGATGACCATCTTTTTTGGCCTGAGACATGATTTGTTGAGCCTGTTCTTTTGCCTTAGTCAACGCAGATTCCGACTCTTCCCGAGCCTTTCGTAAGAGCATTTCGGCCTCATCATTCGCTTTTTTCAAAATCTCTGCCGGATCCTCCGGCGCCACCTCTTCCACAACGTCGCCCAAGCTTCGAAACCCCTGGTCTACAGCTCGGCTGCCGCCCTTTTGCTGCCTTACAAACTCTGCAAGTTTTTCTTCTACCATAGGGTTGTAGTCAATCACACGGACGCCCTGTGTCCCGGCAGTATTGTATTGTTTAAACAGATTAGACAACGATCTCGTCACCTCCGCCCCTGGAAATTACAATCTCTCCAGAGTCTTCTAACTTACGGATAACACCAACAATTTTCTGCTGCGCTTCCTCTACATCCTTCATACGTACCGGACCCATAAATTCCATGTCCTCTTTGATCATAGAAGCCAGACGTTTGGAAAGGTTCTTCAAAATTGTAGCCTGCACTTCATCATTGGACCCTTTCAATGCAATAGCCAGGTCATTATTGTCTACATCACGCAGCACACGTTGGATCGCACGGTCATCAAGCAGCATAATATCCTCGAATACAAACATCTTCTTGCGGATTTCGTCTGCCAATTCCGGCTCTTCGATCTCGAGGGATTCCATAATATGTTTCTCTGTCGAACGATCGACGGTATTTAAAATATTGACAATGGCGTCTACGCCTCCCACAATCGTGTAATCCTGATTGATTAAAGAAGAAAGCTTCCGTTCCAAGACGCGTTCCACCTCTTTGACCACATCCGGCGACGTCCTGTCCATCGTCGCAATCCTCTTTGCAACGTCCGCCTGTACCTCCGGCCCCAGCGCGCTCATAATCATAGCCGCCTGCGCCGGCGTCAAATAGGACAAAATCATGGCAATTGTCTGCGGATGCTCATCCTGAATAAAGTTTAACACCTGACTTGGATCCGTCTTACGGACAAACTCAAACGGACGTACCTGTAAGGATGCTGTAAGCTTGGAAATAACTTCCTGCGCCTTGTCTCCTCCCAACGCCTTGTCCAACAGTTCCTTGGCATAGGCAATGCCGCCTTCGGCAATATATTGCTGCGCCAGGCACACCTGGTAAAACTCATCCAATACTTTATCTTTCATTTGCGGAGATACGCTTCTGGTATTGGCAATCTCCAGCGTCAGTTCTTCAATTTCATCCTCTTTCAGATGTTTAAAAATATCCGCCGACTTCTCCGGCCCTAACGCAATCAATAATACAGCGGCCTTTTGGACGCCTGTTAAGTCTTCGTTGCTCATCTTTACTCCCACTCCTCATTCAGCCAATTACGCAACAATGACGCTGCTGCTTCAGGATTCTCTTCTACAAAACGCTCAATCAAAACACGTGTTTCGGATTTCTCTGAGAAGCCAATATCTTCCAGGCTTTCATCCGGCGTATCCTGACTCTTTGTCGTTTCAAGCAGATTTTCTACGGAAAGCTCTGGTTCGATCTCCTGCTCCTCATGCTTCCTGGTACTCCTGAATACCACAAAGCCTAGCAATGCAAAGATTAAAACCGCAAGCGCAATCTGCAAATAATCCGTAATATCCCTTCCACTGGAAGAAGCATATTTAAAAAACGGCACATCATACGCAACAATTGTGATATTATCCCTTGCGATTCCAGTCGCATTTGCTACCATGTCATAAAACTCATCGTCTACGGTTGTCTTAACGCGGTTGCTGTTTTGAGCGACAAACTCGTCAAACGACATATCTGCAAGCGTCCCGTCAGCCTTCAAGGCCTTTTCATCATAGACCACATAGCTTGTTGCCACAACCGAAATAGAAGAATTCTCCAAATCCACTGTCCCGCCGTCACTGTTGCGTTCAGTAATTTCCTGGCTTGTCAGATAATTTTCTTTTGTTTCATTAACGGAGGAAGAAGTGACTTCCGAATCCTGTAACATATACGTCGTATCCTGCCCGTTGGTATCCGTACCCGGAACTTCCGCAGGCCCGCCTTCCGCACTGGACTCGAACGAACTTCTGCTATCCAAATATCCCTGCTCGCGGCCATCGTCTACATAATAGCGCTGGTTGGTATATTTTTCCGTATCAAAACTCATGGCGAGGTTTAATCCCACCTCAACATTGTCATATACGTCCGTACCTAATATAACGTCTTTTACTCCGCTCTTTACCATGCTTTCCGCTTTGCTTTTCACCGAAAGCTGTGTATTGGCATTGCCAATTGCCGTAGCGGTATCGCCCCCGGAAAACAGAACGTTGCTATTGGAATCCAAAAGCAGGATATGATCCGTGGAGTCATTGCCCACTTCCGTAGCGATAAACTTGGCAATGCCCGCCGCCTGCTCGTCATCCATCGCGCCGGCAAGCTCTAAAATAACGCTCGCATGAGTCTCCTGTCCCATGGAAATAATCGTCCCATCCTCCTCAGGAATTGAAAGAGACACATACGCGGTGTCAATATTGGCAATTTTGGAGAGCTGTTCTTCAAATTTTTTCTCTAAATAAAGCTGATATTTTTTGTTTTTATCGGATTCCGTCGTGCTAAAGCTTCCGTCAAATACATTATCGATACTATAACCGGTCGTCGGAATATTGTTAGAACCCAATAAAAACGATGCATCCGTCTCATCTTTTTGACTGACCAAAAAGGTCAGTCCGTCGGACGAAACTTCTGATTTGATATTCTGACCATCCAGAAGGTTTTTCACTTCGGATGCCTGCGTCATATTTTCACAGGTGATAAGCGGAACCATCTGCGGTCGGTTAATCACTACAGCCAAAATAACCAAAGCCAAAACAACAACGGCTGCTAAACTGACTACTAACGTCCTTTGTTTGACCGAAAACTTCGTCCACCATTCTTTTACTCGATTTAATATACTCTGCACATTTTCTGGCATAAGATTACTTCCCCGCTAGTTAAATTGACATATTCATGATTTCCTTATATGCTTCCACTACCTTGTCCCGAACTGCAACCGTATATTGCAAAGCCAAATTGGCCTTTTGCTGCGCGATGGACAAGGAATGTGTGTTGGTTGACTCGCCAAGCGCAAACTGAATCTGCGCCGCCTCCGCCGCATTCTGGTAATCATTTGTCTCGTTAATCATATTCATTGCCGCACCTAAAATAGAACCAAAACTACCCTCATTTTCTTTTGACGGCAGCGAAGTCCCATTGAGTTCGTATGGCTGAGCCGTACGTTGTGCGGGTATATTATGTATTGAAGCGATATCCATCTGGTATTCCTCCTCCATTCATTTCAACAAAATCCCTGTTAAGATTGTTTGCCCACTTGCAATCCGGACTGCGCCATACCTTTAAACGCGTTAAACGCAGTCACATTGGCCTCATATGCCCTGCTGGCATCAATAAGATTTGTCATCTCCGTTACAATATTAACATTGGGGTAAGAAACATAACCGTTTTCATCCGCATCTGGATGCGCCGGATCATACTCCATAATAAAATCCGTCGTCTCATCTTCTATAACTTTGGTCACTTTCACTCCGTTCCCGCCATAAGAGCGTGAATGCCCGGACAAAAAATCACGAAACGTCGTCTTATCCTTTTCTGCAAATGTAACTATCTGACGCCGATACGGCGTCCCGTCCTCTGTCCTGGTCGTATTTACATTTGCCACATTTTCCGCAATAATATCGGTACGGAAACGCTCTGCCGTCATCCCCGACGCACAGATATCAAATGCCTGAAATAAAGCCATTACTTTCCCTCCTTATATTTACGCCGCTACTTAATCACTGTCTTTAATCTTACAAATTCCTGTGAAATACTGTCTGCCAGAGCATCGTAACGGATCTTTTCCGATGCCAGCTCCACATTTTCAGTATCCACGTCTACGTTATTCTTATCAATCCGATAAGAATAATTTGCGGCGTCAATATACGTAGATACGTTCAGACGGCTCAAATCCGCATGATCGACCTTACTGTCTAAAGTATGGTATTTCATATTGCCCAATTCACGTTTTAAGACGCTCTGAAAATCTACATCTTTTCGCTTATAGCCAGGCGTATCAACATTCGCCAGATTATTCAGTATCGTCTCTTCTCTCAACCAGCTTGCGTCAGCCGCTTTATTTAAAACATTGATATAACTATAGACATTGGTTGAAAACATACTACACCTTTTCCCCTTTCTGACATACCTCTCGTTTTTAATCTTATTCTCTATTATAAAATATATTAAAAAAAACTCAAGTATTTTTTATCATAATTTATGTGAATTTGTTTTTTTTTGTCACTTTGAACGTAAAACATCACATAAAAATAGGATTTACAGCTAAAAACTGTAAACCCATCTTTCCAAGAATTATCTTTTCTGTTTAATTTTACTTGACGCCATATGGCAGGTCAATCCATCTTACGCTAAATACCGAATCTGAAAGTCCGCCTCTCCCTGCGGATTAATTTCCATGACGATATAAGACGGACGCTTCCCCTCCTGCCTTGGATAAGAAAGGCTTCCGGGGTTTAAAACGACAATTCCTTTTTCGTCACAGATCAAAGGACGGTGCGTATGGCCAAACATCACTATATCGCAGCCCCTGCCTTTCGCCTCTTTCCGGATATTCTCAATGCCTGCGTTCACATTATAATAATGCCCATGCGTAAGCAGCGCTTTATATTTTCCAAGGGTAAGCTCCTTCTCCTGGCACAGCGCCGAAAAAAAATCGCAGTTGCCGGCCACCACCTCGGTGCGACAGCCGGCGGCAGCCTGGATAAACTCCTCGCCGCCTTCCACATCCCCCAGATGGATCAGCAGATCCATCGGCTTTTCATGCCGGAGCGCAAGAGCCAGATTTTGATGTCTGCCATGCGTATCACTAATAATTACAATTTTCATGCTCCCATCCCCTTTACATCCTTTTTTCCAACTCGCCGCGTATTGCCCGTAAGGCGTTGCCTCTGTGGCTTAACGCATTTTTCTGTTCTCTGGTCAGCTCCGCCGTCGTAGCATGATATTCGTCCACATAAAAAATCGGATCATACCCAAATCCGTTTTCCCCTGCCGGCTGTTCCGCAATATAGCCTTCCACCGTACCGCGCGTCACACACTCCTCCCCGTCAGGAAAAACGGCAGCCACCGCGCAGACAAAACGGGCGCTGCGCCGTTCCTTAGGCACGCCCTCCAACCGTTTGAGCAATTCCCGGTTTTTGATCTCATAAGAGGTATGTTCCCCCATATAACGCGCAGAATATACCCCCGGTTCTTTGTTTAGGGCGTCGATTTCAAGTCCGGAATCATCGGCCAAGACAATCGTATACGTTTTTTTTGCCGCGGCCCTCGCCTTGATCAGCGCGTTTTCCTCAAACGTTGCTCCATTTTCTTCTACGTCAATGGAAATCCCCGCCTCTCCCATAGAAACAATCTCTGCGTTAATCCCTGCTAAGATTTCGCGTATTTCCGTCATTTTATCCCGGTTTCCGGTCGCAAATAAAATCCTGTTTTTCATATGTCTCTCCTTTACACGCATCTAAAACCCCTGGGCAAATGCGCGCATCAGCGCCTGATAAATCCCCTGGGCGATTTTCTGCTGATATTCTTCGGAACATAGATTGTTAAGCTCTTCCTGGTTGGTCATAAAGCCTGTTTCAATCCATGCCGCCGGCGTCTGTTCCGTATGGATCATGTCTTCTCCTTGTCCCTGAATCAGACCTTTATTGGAGCTTTTGGCTGCCGCCGTCACTTCTTCTAAACAAATCTGGGCAAACTCCATCGAACCTTCCCCATCCGCATCATATAACGCCTGCGTCCCATGAATACTGGACATCCTGCCGCTTTTCGTAGCATTGCTGTGTATGCTGACAAACAGATCGGCGCCGGTCTTATCCGCAAGCTGCGCACGGCAGGCAGTGTCCACATCCACATCCGAAGTCCTGGTATAATAAACGCCAATGGACGGATCCCCGGAAGCGTCTATCATCTCTTTAAGCTTTAAGAGAATATCCAAATTGATATCCTTTTCATAAATCCCCTGTTTCACCGTCCCGCTCTCTTTTCCGCCATGCCCCGCATCAATTACCACCACTTTATCATAGACTTCCTGCGAAGTCAAAAACTCCAAATACAGATAATCCGAATCCTGAGAGGATTGGATATGATAGACCCGATCCGTAACAATATCCAGGATACCATACCCCTGCTTGTTTTCAAAAATCATCTCCGTAATGCCACTTTCTGTTCCAAGCATCGGATACTCATGCAAATACTGTTCGCCAGCGTAGGGAATCTGGATCTCAACCGTTTGCGTCAAATAATCTTCCCGTATTTCCACATCATCTCCGGAAACGCCCAACGGCAGCTTCAACCATAGCTTCCCGGACGATATGGCCTCCTCTCCCGCTTGATTATTGTTATCCGCCAATAGTTCTAACGGCGTCATGCGCAGCCGTTTTTCTTCCTCCTGCAAACGATATTGGCGAACAGACGCAAACCACCTGTCTAACGCCTCTCCCAAACCAGACAAAAACGGAACCGACAGACATATCAGCACAGATACGGTCATGACAAATAGCGCGGTTTTTTTCAAAAGTCTTTCTTCCAAGCCGGCACCTCCCCGTTATCTTTCTCTTGTATAAGCCTTAATGCAAAGGTTGCAGGCAAAAGCCTCCTCAACATGATCCCATCTTCGACCATTTTCACTGATATAACCCTCTCCGTCCGTCAAATCCACATTTTTTGTCGATTCATCCGCAGCATATTCAATTGCAACCGGATGTATAGCATGCGGCGTATCAATGTACAAGACCACCGCAAAACGCTCCCCTGCTTCCAAATAGCGGCCTGTCTCTGTTGGAATCGTATAATAACCGGCCAGTTCTAAGCTTCCCTCCGCAATTAATTCCCCGTCTGCCAGGGAATTGGAATCTTCAAAATCGCGCACCAGATACAGACGGTACTTTGTGTCTTTTCCCGTCGCATAAAACCCAACCGCAGACAATTCCTCCGACCCGTTTGCCGTATACACATTGGCGCCATATGCCGCTTCCCGGTCAAAACCAATCTGCCCGTTCCAACCGCATAAATCTGTCTGATAAATCCTGCTGTAATTGTCCGTATCTTCCACTTTCGTATAAGCTATGCTATGGCTGCCGATATTGCTGTCATAATAAGAAACATAAAAGACGCCGTCCTCTCCAAATTCGTCCCCCCAGCTATTCTGACAGATAAAGGCGCCATTGCCTTTTACATTGCCCGGAAAATTTTCCTTTGGGTAATTGTCGTCCCATCCGATGATCACAACTTCATGGTTTGATTTTTCTGTCCCGGTATAGCAATAGGCGCTTTGTTCTCTGTTGTAATACTCCGATATGCTTCTGCTGTCATGAAGAGCGCTGTACATAGCCGTCTGAACTCCGCCATACTGGAATACAGCCCCTTTAATGGCTTCAAAATCCCTGCCGTCTATGATCCGGACTTCCTGTATATGCTTTACCGCTGAAAGTCCCTCCTCCATTCGTCCGTCTCCAAACGGATCGTCCTTTTCATATACGGGCCCCTGCCAGGCCAATAGATACGCCACGGCCATCGTATACTCGCCGCCCTCCTGCGTATCCACCTGAAAGGAATTGCCCATACTCATATGATCCGGCGAAAACTCCAGATTTTCTTCCGGTAAAAGCGAAGATTCCAACGCGCTCAAAGAAGCAAACGCCCAGCAGGTTCCCGTATCCATCTGATTTTTCACTATGCCGTTCCTGCCTTTTTCCCGCAGATCGTAATGTGTCGGGAAAAAAAAGGCCTGGTTGGAAATATCCTGTAACGTCGCCCGATTCTTATCCCTATCCCAGGAAAAATCAAACCCCAAATTCTGGGACAGATCTTTGAGACAGACAAAATAACGGTTATTCCGCTGGATCATTGGAGATGCCAGTTCCTTCGTTTTTCCGTTGATCGAAGCCTGAACATCCCCCGTTTTTAACCGTATTTCATCCTCCCGTTTCTCAATGACCAGTTCCTCCCCATAAAAATGCGAAGCGCATTGCAGTCCTTCCGTCAAAATATCGGATGAAACCATCAAATTGAGTCCGTCATCCATAAACATCGGCGTATTTTTGCTGGTATATTCCTGCTGGCCAATCACAACAGAAATCGTCTGCCCGTTGACCGTTTCGGCAATCCATGGATTCCAGTCCTCTTTGGCAACTTCCGCCACAAGCGACTGGGTTAACGTTCCCTGCCCCCTGCTAAAATCATAAAATTGAAACATCCAGGCCGCTGCTGTAACTCCTGCCAGCAGGATCCATTTTATCCGTTTCATGCATTCCCCTCTATTTCCTGTTCCTCTTCGGTGGCTTTGGCCCTAAAAATTGATAAAAATACGTTTTGATCATTCCATTATAGATTTTCCGGTTTTTATCCGCCTTACGCCCGATATATTGTTCTGTATCTTCATATGCGCTGATCAGATACATAGACCAGGAATCGAGTCCCTGATAAGCTTTTCCAATTTCTGAATATAGTGCAGGCAACGCCCGTTTGTCGTCCAAACGCTCACCATAGGGCGGATTGGTCACCAAAAATCCATATTTCTTTGGATGATGCAAATCCGCCACCGCCCTTTGCTGAAAATGGATCAGATGATCCACTCCGGCGCGTTTTGCATTTTCCCGCGCCGCCCTAATCACCTCGCCGTCAATATCATACCCCTGAATATCCACAGCAATATCTGTATTCACCATATCCTCCGCTTCCGCAAAACAAGCGTCCCACAGCGTTTTATCGATCAGGTTGTCCCATGTTTCAGAAAGAAAATGACGCTTCATACCCGGCGCCATACAAGCTGCAATCATCGCCGCCTCAATCGGAAACGTACCGCTCCCGCACAGAGGATCCACCAGGATCCTGTCCGCGCGCCAGGGCGTAAGCAGAATCAAAGCCGCCGCCAGCGTCTCTGTCAGCGGCGCTTTGCTGGCATAATAGCGATATCCCCGTTTATGCAGAGACTCCCCGGTTGTATCAAGCGTCACCGTCACTTCATCCTTCAGTAAAAAAATACGAACCGGAAAAGCAGCCCCGTCTTCTGCAAACCATTGTACGCCATATTTTTGCTTCATCCGTTCTACTATTGCTTTTTTTGCAACCGACTGGATATCCGAGGGACTAAACAGCTTACTTTTGACAGACGTCGCTTTTGTCACCCAGAATTTTCCGTCGACCGGGATAAAATTTTCCCACGGCAGCGACAAAACACCCTGAAAAAACTCTTCATACGTCGCTGCATGGAAACTGCCTAATTTCAATAGCACACGTACTGATGTGCGCAGGAAAATATATCCACGGCAAATCGCCTCTTCAACGCCTGCAAAGGTAACTCTTCCGTCCTCCGCCTGTACAATATCGTATCCCAGATCATAGATCTCTTTTTTTAACACTGCCTCCAACCCAAAATGGCATGGAACAATCAATTCAAATTTATTCATCTGCTTCTCCATTTTCTACCTAATCCTTTGTTTGATATCATCTTATCCGTTCGTCATAGTCCTGTCAATCTTTTTTCCCATTTGCCTGGCTATATGCCTGATATCCCCCGATCAGCGTATACAAAAACCCCCTTCTTCCACGCAATTTTCTGGCCGCTAACAGGCTTTGATTGCCATGCTCGCAGTATAACAGCAAACCCACCCCGTCCGGAATTTCTTTTTTCCATTCTTCTATGTAAAAAAACGGATAATTCCGGGCGTTGCGAATATGCCCTTTGCGGTAGCTTTCTTCATTTCGCAGGTCAATCAACCATACCCTCCCTCTGTTTAAAATTTCTTCCATCTCTTCTACACGTACCATGCCAAATCCATAAATCTGTTCTTTTTCCATTTCACAGCCTCCAGTCTTTTTTGTTATGATTTTGCAATTGCCGTTATCACTAAGAAAGCGGATTACAAACCATCGTTTGTAATCCGCTTTCTCCAAATATCTTATGCAATTTTTGCCTATCTGCTACAGGCTATGCCGCTTTACGTCTGCCTCCGCTTAGCTATGATGGCAGTCGGACGCATTGTCAGACGCGCTGTTAGACGACTGGTTCGAAGATTTGTTAGAAGTCTTATTAGACGACTTATTGGAACCTGCGTTGTTTGACGTACTGTTCTTGCTTGTTGCATTTTGGCTGTAGCTCTTTAAATTGTAGCTGTTGGAACTTTTGTTTTCACTGTTTTTTGCCATTTTTCTTTACCTCCTAAGCAATGATTGCAACTTTATTATCTGTTGCCGGGAAGCAAATTATACGGCTTATTTTTTATTTCCAAAAAATATCAAATAAATCAGATAAAAAGCTGTGGCTGCCAACAGCAGAAAAATCAATACCGGCAATAAGATCGCTCCAATCCCAAAACACAGCAAAAAAAACAGCGCCGGCCAAACAAGTGACGCCAACCGTCCTTTGGACAGGCGAAAAGCAAAACGCCTTTGTACAACCTCTTCCTCCTCCACATTCCGGTATACTCCGCCGCCATACGTCTCCACAATCGTTTTTGCAATCAGACGGGGACTGCCCAAACTGGCGAGAACTTCCTCCTGCGTCCTGCCTTTTCTGGATTCTTCGATAATATAGTTTTCATAATACCGCAGATGTTCATTAACCTGCGCCTGGGCAATCTGCCCTTGCAGGGCGATCCGCAGTTCCTGCAAAAATTCATCTCTTGTCATAACTTTCTCCATGGGCAAACATCCTGCCGGTCAGATAATAAGCCAGTTCAGCCAATAAAATACCGCCTGCAATATCCACTGCCGCGTGCTGCTTCAAGGTGACGGTTGATATACATACCAAAACCGCAAAAATCAAAGACAAAACCTGATAATATTTTGGAACCCGCGCTTGCCCGCGCACCCCGATAAAACAAAGCCAGCTCACTAAACAATGAATCGATGGAAACAGGTTGTCCGCCGCATCAATTTCATACAAAAACGCCACTGCCCGCTCTGCCAGACCGCTTCCGGTAATTTCCGGCCTCACAATCGTCGTCGGCAAAAAAACAAAAAATAGAAAGCATATGATTTTAGCCAAAATATCCGAAGCATAAAAACGCAGGGCGTACGCTTTCCCTAAATGGGCGCACAAAATATAATTGGCAATCCAAAAAACATAACAGCCAAAATAAATCACAATTGTCCATGGAACAAACGGAATCAGGCGATCTAGCGCCATCTCCATATTCACGTGAACCCTATCGCCTGCAATAACCCTTGCTCCCCAATACACCAGGCTGTTCACGGCTACCACGGCTGCAAGCGGAAGCCTTGCATAAGAGGGAATTAATTTCATAGTTGTCCGGTTCCTTTCTGACTCTGCCCGCAGGATCCGATTGTCTCTCCTGCGGTTACCGCAATTTCCTTTCCGGTTCCTATATTTTGCGATAGATCATTATTAAAACATATTTTTCCTTTTTCCACAAGCAGCACAATCGTAGAACCGCCAAATTCAAAATATCCTTTTTCCTGTCCCTTATATACCTGACGTCCTTTGCTATGGTTATGGATCCTGCCTACCAACAGCGCGCCAATTTCCATCTGAATGATTTCCCCCAAATGTTCGGTTCGTATTTTGGTATATTCCCGGCTGTTTTGCACATAGACTGGAAAACATTCACAGGCCACTGGTCGCACGCAATGCAGCACGCCGGGAATTTTCACATACCGTTCCACTGTTCCGTTATCAATATACAGATAACGGTGGTAATTATGCGGCGCAAGCCGAAATACCAGGCAATATCCATCCTGGTATGCGCCGGCCAAAACAGCATTATGCAAAAGGCCCGCCGCACTGTATACGACATTTTTAATCCTGATATTGCAGGCGCCGTCCAAACGATATATGCTCAAATACCCGTCGCAGGGACTAATCAGATCGGAAGATACCCATAGGGACTTTTTCCTCTTTTTCTTTTTTCTGGTAAAAAAATCATTAAAAGACCGGTATCTTTTCTTTTCATATGGCCTCATGTCGATATGATGGTTTCGTATATAATACCGGATCAGCCATTTTGAAAAACGCGAATTCAAATACCAGTAAGCCACATTGGAAAATTGGGGACGGATCATGATTTTTAACATACACCGCCCGATATATGTACGATATAAAAAACGGATTGCTATTGTCTCTTTTTTCATGGCAGTCATATGTCCCCCAAAATCCCCATTAACAGCAGCAACAGTTCTAAAACCCCCATCATGGCAATGCCAACTTTGCCAAGCAGCTTTGGTTTTTTTATTTTAACCGGACACAGGAATAAAAATGCAGTAACAACCAAAAGCCATAGCAAAACAAATGGCGCCAGTTGAAAACTAAACTTCACTGAAATCAAAAATATGGCTGGCAAAAGCAAAACAACGGTTGTTACCGGAAGTCCCTGATAATATTTCCGCGCGGTATCTTCCACCCTTTGCCGTTCCTCTTCACATACGTTAAAATAAGCCAGGCGAATCAATGCGCACAACGTATAGACGCCGGCCACCGCAAAGCTTAAGTAACTTTTATGGTTGAACTGATAGACAAACAATGCGGGCAGCACCCCAAAACTGATGAGATCGCTCAGAGAATCTATCTGAATGCCAAAATTTTTCTCCTTTCGGTTCCTCATTTTGGTAGACGCCACGGCCCCGTCAAACATATCGCAAACGCCGGCAATCATCAGACAGATAATCGCATCCTTATAACGCATTTCCATCACCAGAGTGATGCCCAAAAACCCCATCAGCATACCTAAATAGGTCAATACCACCGTATAATCATAGTAACCCAGTAAATACTTCTTTTTTTCCATTTCTCTGCCTCCCGCTTCCGTTAAATTGCTGCAAATGCCAAACTATAAGCCATAATGCACCATGGTTTTCCAAGAATAATAATCGCTGCAAATTTCCTTGCCTGCATTTTAGTCAACCCCGAAAAGTAACAAAAAAAATCATCCGGGAACAAAGGAAGCGCCATACCTAAAAACAAAAAAACAATATAAGATCTGCTTTTTCCCGCCCAGTTGGAATATTTTTCATATTTTTCCTTTGAAAACAAACTTTCCACCAGCTTGACTCCATATTTTTTGGCCAAAAGGAAGGCAATGATAGAACCTACGGAAATTCCAATATAATTACACCAGAACCCTCCCATGCTGCCGAACAAAACGGCGCCTACGGCACAGCCTAAAAACCCCGGCAAGATTGGAATCACCACTTGCAGCGCCTGAATCACAATCAGGATAATTGGTGCAAATATGCCAAACCCATGGACATACTCCTGCAGGGATTCCGTCGATTGGAATCTCCCGTCCAGATATGCTTTTACCAATACAGCAATCAAAATCAAAAATAACAACATCG
>CAOJLW010000022.1 GCA_948438565.1 uncultured Lachnospiraceae bacterium
TTTTTCTGGTCCGATACGTCCGGATCATGGACGTATGATCTGGGATGAAGTGGCTATGCCGGGATATGGATTATACGACAGGGCATTGGGGGCCGCCTATTTAAACGGATTGTGGGAAGCGCTGACAAAAGGCGCAAAATAAGGAGGCATTATGGAATTAACACAGAATGGATTAAATAACCGTGCAGACTGGATAACAGCCGGATACCGTCTGCCTGAATTTGACAAAAAAGAAGTGGCAGAAAGGACCAAGGAAGCTCCTTTTTGGATTCACTTTGGAGCAGGCAACCTGTTCCGGGCTTATCAGGCCAATATTGTGCAGAAGCTTTTAAATGAAGGCATTTTGGACAGAGGACTTATTGTTGCAGAGGGATATGACTATGAGATTGTGGAAAAAATGTACCATCCGCATGATAATTATAGCATCCTGGCCACTTTAAAAGCAGATGGAAACATAGAAAAGACAGTAATTGGGAGCATTGTAGAATCTCTGGCGCTAGAACCGGATCATGAAACGGAATATCGGCGTTTAAAAGAGATTTTTTGTAAGGATTCGTTGCAGATAGCATCGTTTACAATAACCGAAAAGGGTTATGGACTTGTCAATGGGAAGGGTGAGACGCTGCCCGACGTAGAGAGAGATTTTCAATGCGGTCCCGCAAAACCAGTAAGCTATATTGGGAAAGTGGCGTCTCTGTTATATGCGCGCTATCAAAACGGAGCAAGACCCATTGCAATGGTCAGTATGGATAACTGCTCCCACAATGGGGACAAGCTCTATGCAGCAATGTATGCTTTTGCAGAACGATGGACAGAGAATAAAACGGCGGACGCCGGTTTTAAAGATTATATCAACCATAAAGAAACAGTTTCTTTTCCCTGGACAATGATTGATAAAATTACGCCCCGTCCAGACGCTTCTGTGGAAAAAATGTTGCAGGATGACGGCGTCAAAGGTCTGGAAGCTGTAATTACGTCAAAAAATACGTACGCTGCGCCTTTTGTAAACGCCGAAGAATGTGAATATCTGGTTATTGAAGACGAATTTCCAAACGGAAGACCAAAACTCGAAAAAGCAGGCGTATTGTTTACAAAACGGGAAATCGTCAATCAAGTGGAAAAAATGAAAGTATGCACCTGTTTAAATCCGCTTCATACAACGCTGGCTGTTTTTGGTTGTCTGTTGGGTTATCAGTCGATTGCCGAGGAGATGAAAGACGGGACATTAAAAAAACTGGTTGAGGAAATTGGCTATACGGAAGGTCTGCCTGTTGTAGTGGATCCCGGGATTTTAGATCCCAGGGAATTTTTGGATACTGTATTGCAGATTCGGTTTCCAAATCCGTTTATGCCGGATACTCCGCAGAGAATTGCCACAGACACTTCTCAAAAGCTGGCTGTCCGGTTTGGGGAGACAATAAAGGCCTATGCCGCATCCGATCAGGTTCAGGTGGCGGATTTAAAATATATTCCGCTGGTTTTTGCCGGCTGGCTTCGTTATTTAATCGGAATAGACGATGAAGGGAAAGAATTTACATTGAGTCCGGATCCGTTGTTGGATACGGTTCGGCCTTATGTAATGGATATCAAACTGGGCGCAGCCGTCAATTTAGATGATCTCGAGCCGGTATTGTCCAATGAAAAAATCTTTGGGGTCGATCTGTATAAAATCGGTATGGCCGAATTGGTTTGTCAGTATTTTACGGAAATGTGCGTTGGAAAAGGGGCGGTACGGGCAACTTTAGAGAAATATATTTAAAAATGTTTGACAAAACCATGGCTGCCTGCCTATAATATTTCTAACTGAAAATCAAGGCTATGACAAGAAAATATATCTTTGCGCTTTGTACCGAATGCCCCGGTTAGCAGGCTGCACAAAATTTGGCCTTCGTCCTTTGATAGGGCGAAGGCTTTTTGGTTTAGTTTTTGATTACAGATAATAAAAAGAGAGAAGGAGACAGGCAATGACATTATATGACGAATTGGTAGCCAGAGATTTAATTGCCCAGGTAACCGATGAAGAAGAGATCAAAGAACTTATTAACGATGGAAAAGCCGTATTTTATATTGGATTTGATCCGACGGCTGACAGCCTTCATGTAGGTCACTTTATGGCGCTTTGTCTGATGAAGCGTATGCAGATGGCCGGGAATAAGCCGATTGCGTTAATTGGCGGCGGCACGGGCATGATTGGCGATCCTTCCGGGCGCAGCGATATGCGTCAGATGATGACGCCCGAGATTATTCAGCACAATTGCGACTGTTTTAAAAAACAGATGAGCCGCTTTATTGATTTTTCTGAAGGGAAGGCATTGATGGTCAATAACGCGGATTGGCTGATGGATTTAAATTATATTGATGTACTGCGTGAAGTCGGGACACACTTTTCGGTCAACCGGATGCTGACGGCGGAGTGCTATAAACAGCGGATGGAAAAGGGATTAAGCTTTCTGGAATTTAATTATATGATTATGCAAAGCTACGATTTTTATGTATTGTATCAAAAATACGGCTGTAATATGCAGTTTGGCGGCGACGACCAGTGGAGCAATATGCTTGGCGGCACGGAACTGATCCGACGTAAGCTGGGGAAAGACGCCTATGCGATGACAATTAATCTATTGTTAAATTCAGAAGGCAAAAAGATGGGAAAAACCCAGTCAGGCGCCGTTTGGCTGGATCCTGAAAAAACGTCTCCGTTTGAATTTTATCAATATTGGAGAAATGTTTCGGACGCAGATGTATTAAAATGCATTAAAATGCTGACTTTTCTGCCATTAGAAGAAATTCAGGCTATGGAATCCTGGGAGGGCAGTCAATTAAACCGGGCTAAAGAAATTCTGGCGTTTGAATTGACCAATCTGGTGCATGGTGAAGAAGAGGCAAAAAAAGCGGAAGAGAGCGCAAAATCGTTGTTTTCTTCCGGCAATGCGGCCGATATGCCTACGGCGGTGGTTACGGAGAATGATTTGCGCGGCGGAGGAATAGATATTTTGGGATTACTCGTTTGCGCTTCCCTGGCAGCTTCAAGAGCAGAGGCGCGCAGGAATGTCGAGCAGGGTGGCGTAACCGTAAACGGAGAAAAAGTAACCGACGTCCGTAAAATCTATACGCCGGATGAAATTATGGCGCAGGACTTTGTCTTAAAACGTGGGAAAAAGAAATTCTGTAAAGTGATCTTTGAGTAGACTTGACGATACCATAAAAATGAGCGGATAGTAGGCATTACCCTACATCCGCTCTACTTTTTTCCTCAATTCCAACATTTGCCGGTCAATTCGGCTGATGACGTTGGAATAATTTTTTAATTCTTCTTCGGCTTTCTTCATTTCTTCCGGTTTTTTCTTATAACAGATCTGGTTGTCTACACCTGCCCAAAAATCCATGGCGACGGTACGGATTTGGATTTCTACACGCTGCGCTTCTGTTTCGTTCTTGTATGTAAACGGAACGTCCATAATCAGGTGAAGGCTTTGGTATCCGCTCTTTTTGGGATTTTGGATATAGTCTTTTTCTTTGATCAGTGTAAAATCTTTTTGCTGCTTTAGCATACTGGCAATCTTATAGACATCGTCGCTGTACAGGCATACGACACGGATGCCTACAATATCGTTTAATTTTCCAATTGCATTTTCAAACGTTGTTTTATAGCCCTTTTTAATTAATTTGCGGGTTATACTGTCCGTTTTTTTAATGCGATGTTCGATTTTTTGCATGACTGTCCGTTTGTATTCTGTAGAAAGCTCCAGATCGATCATCTTTAGTTTAAATTCTACGTTTAGAATGGCCCATTTTTTTTTCAGTAAAAATTGTGGGTTTGATAATTTTTGCTGCAACGTTTCGATTTCTGTTTCTTTCCTTTCTATTCTGTTATTCGTTTGTTTAAAATCACACTCTAATATATCTATGCTAAAATGTTAAAAATATGCATGGATATTTGTTGACAAGCTAACGGGAGATATATTTTATGGAAAACCCTTGTCTGTTTGCACATCTTAAGATATGATAAGGATTGCCGGATATTATTGGAAGATCCGGTTATACTGAAAATGGATAATCAACATAAGAGGAGAAAGAAATGGATATTTTTGGCATATTGGCCTTAGTTGGCGGATTGGCATTGTTTTTATATGGAATGAGCGTAATGGGCGGAGGACTCGAAAAAATATCCGGCGGGAGGCTGGAGATGCTTTTGGAGCGTTTGACGGCAAATCCTTTTAAAGCAGTGTTGCTTGGGGCTGGGGTTACAGCGGTGATACAGTCCTCTTCGGCTACGACCGTTATGGTGGTTGGATTTGTAAATTCCGGCATTATGAAGCTTTCCCAGGCAATTGGAATCATTATGGGCGCGAATATCGGTACGACGGTGACTTCATGGATTTTAAGCCTGGCAGGCATTGAAGGCGACGTTATTTGGATTCGTTTGTTAAAACCTTCCTCTTTTTCACCAATTCTTGCGCTGATTGGCATTATTATGTATATGTCGGGCGCAAATACCAGGAAAAAAGACGTAGGGGAAATTTTGCTGGGTTTTGCGGTTTTAATGTTTGGTATGGAAGCTATGAGCAATGCGGTGAAGCCTTTAGCTGATGTGCCGGAATTTACCAATATATTGATTATGTTCCAAAATCCCCTGCTTGGCATCTTAGTAGGCGCTATTTTAACTGCGGTGATTCAATCCTCTTCCGCATCTGTGGGTATTTTGCAGGCATTGTCCATTACCGGAGCGTTTACATACGCTTCCATTATTCCGATTATTATGGGACAAAATATCGGTACCTGCGTAACGGCAATGCTTTCTTCCATAGGGGCGAATAAAAGCGCAAAACGTACAGCGTTTGTGCATTTGTATTTTAATCTAATCGGCGCGTCGGTATTTATGGTTTTATATTTTGGGTTAAATGCCGTCGTTCATTTTGGCTTTTCGGATCAGATGGCTGGTCCCGCGGATATTGCGATTATTCATAGTATATTCAATATTTTTACGACAATCATTCTTTTACCGTTTATTCATGGTCTGGAAAAACTGGCTTATCTTACGATTCCGGCTTCGCCAGAAGAAAAACAATCCGTGGAGGATATGGAATTTCAGATATTGGACGACCGTTTCTTGCAGACGCCTGGCTTTGCAATTGAACAGTGTAGAAGCCTGGCCAATCGTATGGCGGAATTGTCAAAAGAATGTTTTTTTAAAGCAATGGGGATATTGGACGCTTTTTCTGAGGAGACGGCGGCGGAGGTAATTGCTTTGGAAAACAGGATTGACGTATATGAAGATAAGATTAGCGTATACCTTACCAAACTGAGCAGTCAGAATCTGGCGTTTCAGGACAGTCAAAATTTGTCTACGCTGCTGCATTGTATTATGGATTTGGAACGTATCTCAGACCATGCCGTCAACGTCGTCGAATCTGCACAGGAAATGCAGAAACGTAAGCTGAGCTTTTCCAAAAAGGCGATAGAAGAGATGCATATATACGGAAAAGCGGTGGAAGAGATCTTAAATCGTACGATTCATGCCTTTTTATATGGGGATGAGCAGCAGGCATTGGCCGTAGAACCGTTGGAAGAAGTAATTGATGAATTAAATAAGGATATTAAGAAACGACATATCAAACGTCTGCGCAAGGGAAAATGTACGATTGAGTTGGGTTTGGTTTTATCGGATATTGCAACCAACTATGAAAGAGTTGCCGATCACTGTTCGAATATCGCGCTTTGCCTGATTCAAGTGCAGGATACGGAGCTGGAAGTGCACAGCTATATCAACCATTTGCGTGACGGCGCAGATATGACGTTTGAAAGACAGGTCGAATTGTTGGAAGAAAAGTATAGTTTGGGAAAAAATAAAAAAACAGTGAAATAACAAAAAATGATGATCAAATTATAGAAATCTATGCTATAATTGTAAAAATATTTCAGGAAGGAGACGGGATATGGATATTCTGGAAAGAATTGGAGATACGATTGTAAGCGTTAGCAAAGATGTGTCGCAAAAAGCAAAAGATGCATCCGGTATTGCGAAGTTAAGGTTGGATATTAAGTCAAAGGAAAATTTTATCAGAGAGCAGTATTTGGAAATCGGAAAGCTGTACTATGAAAAACATAAAGGCGAAGATGTGGAAGAACAGGTGCAGTTTGATCGGATTGACGAGGCTCTGGAAGCAATTGAGGAAATGCAGCAGCAGATTTTAGTGTTAAAGGGCGCGAGAAAATGCCCGGATTGCGGTGCGCAGGCTGCGGATACGGCAGAGTATTGCAGCGTATGCGGCGCGAAGCTTTCGATTGTTGTAGAAGATTTGCCCTATGAAGAGGTTAAAGAAGATATCGGGGATCTTGGAGTGACAGAGGAAGAAAAAGAAGATTGTTAAATGCGCCTTGACAGGAAAATACTGTCATGTTAATCTAAATGAGCAAATGCAGTGAAAAAGAGAGTACATGGATGGAACGCTTACAGAGAGATCCCTGCTGTTTCACGGAGCTGAGAGGGGATAGTGGAAAATGCATGGAAAATGGCTTTGGAGCAGATGGCATGAACCCGGGAGCAAAATCCGACAGCAGGGATAATGTCAGACAGGTCCGCCTGTTACAGCGGGAGCGTATCCTTTCCGTATTGTGGTACGTATTAAGGCTGATGTCGTGAGGCATAGGTGAATGGAAGTGGTAACACGGGAATCGATCTCGTCTTCAATGAAATTGAGGACGAGATTTTTTTATATTATAAAAAGGAGGGAATTATGGGCAGCAAAGGAAAATACTATATGACGACTGCAATTGCCTATACGTCTGGCAAACCGCATATCGGAAATACGTATGAGATTGTTTTAGCGGATGCGATTGCGCGCTATAAACGAAAAGAAGGGTATGACGTATATTTTCAGACCGGGACGGACGAACATGGGCAAAAGATTCAGGAAAAGGCTAGAGACGCAGGCATTACGCCAAAGGAACACGTAGACAAAATTGCTGGCGAGGTAAAGCGAATTTGGGATTTGATGGATGCTTCTTATGACAGCTTTGTACGGACTACGGATGCAGATCATGAAAAACAGGTACAAAAAATCTTTAAAAAATTGTATGAAAAAGGCGATATTTATAAAGGTTCGTATGAAGGGCTTTATTGTACGCCCTGCGAATCGTTTTGGACAGAATCGCAGCTTGTGGGCGGCAAATGCCCGGATTGCGGGCGCGAGGTAAAACCCGCCAAGGAAGAAGCGTATTTCTTTAAAATGAGCAAATATGCGGATCGTTTAATTGAGCATATCCATGCGCACCCAGAATTTATCCAGCCGGTTTCGCGGAAAAATGAGATGATGAATAATTTCCTGTTGCCTGGGTTACAGGATTTATGCGTATCCCGGACTTCGTTTAGCTGGGGGATTCCGGTGGATTTTGATGCAAAGCACGTTGTATATGTATGGCTGGACGCGCTGACCAACTATATTACTAAGATTGGTTATGATGCGGATGGCAATTCAAATGAATTGTTCCAAAAAAATTGGCCTGCGGATCTGCATTTAATTGGAAAGGATATTATCCGTTTCCATACGATTTACTGGCCGATTTTTTTGATGGCGTTGGATTTGCCTTTACCCAAGCAGGTATTTGGACATCCTTGGCTTTTGCAGGGCAATGGTAAAATGAGCAAGTCCAAAGGAAATGTGCTCTATGCGGACGAATTGGTGGAATTTTTTGGCGTAGACGCCGTACGCTATTTTGTGCTGCATGAAATGCCGTTTGATAACGACGGCATTATCACCTGGGAGTTGATGGTGGAGCGCATAAATTCCGATTTAGCTAATACGCTGGGGAACCTGGTCAATCGTACGATTTCCATGAGCAATAAATATTTTGACGGGATAGTGTCTGACAGCGGCGTTACCGACGCGGTAGATGAAGATTTAAAGGCTGTTGTTACAGGAACCGTGGCAAAAGTGGAAGCAAAAATGGAAGGGCTTCGCGTGGCGGATGCGATTACTGAAGTATTTAATTTATTTAAACGCTGCAATAAATATATTGACGAGACAACGCCATGGATTCTGGCCAAAGATGAGGAGACCCGTCCCCGTTTGGAAACGGTTTTGTATAATCTGGTGGAAAGCATCAGCATCGGGGCGACGCTTTTAAAGAGTTTTATGCCAAAAACAGCGGATAAGATTCTGGAACAGCTGCGTACAGACGAGATTCCCTATAATGGCCTACGTATGTTTGGGCATTATCAGAGCGGAAACCAAGTAACCGATAAGCCGGAAATTTTATTTGCCAGGCTGGATTTGGAAGAGGTTATGAAAAAGGTCGAAGAACGTTATCCATCAGAGCCAAAGCAGGAGGAAACGGAAACGGTAATGGATATCGAAGCTAAGGAAGAAGTGACATTTGACGATTTTATGAAAATGCAGTTTCAGGTAGGTAAAATTATCGAATGCAAAGCAGTCGAAAAATCCAAAAAACTGCTTTGTTCACAGGTAAAAATCGGAAGTCAGGTCAAACAGATTGTATCAGGTATTCGTAAATATTATACGCCGGAAGAGATGGTCGGAAAAAAGGTTATGGTATTGGTGAATTTAAAGCCGGCAAAACTGGCAGGTGTGCTTTCAGAAGGAATGCTGCTTTGTGCAGAAGATGAAACAGGGGCGCTTGCATTAATGATACCGGAAAAAGATATGACGCCTGGGGCGGAGATCTGTTAGCGGTTATTTTTGGGCAGGGTACCCCGTACCCTGCCCGATTTGTTTTATGTCGAATGACGTTCGCTTTTATATTTGGAAATAACCAGCGCAACCGCAAATATGGCCGCGATAAACAGCGCCTGAATGCCGATGTTTTTTTGATACGTTTCCATTTGGAATGTTTCTCCTGAAAATCCTGAAATCAAATTGTTGTTTTTGATGTACCAATAAAATGGCAGGAATTTGGATACGGAAAGCACCTGTTCCCCAAGTAATTGTTGGGGGACAAAAATTCCACATAAAAAGCTCATGCCGAGTGTAATAATATTATTGTACATATTAATCCGGTTGGAGGGCGGCGCAAAGCTGCTGATAATGAGAGAAACTCCTACCCCAACCGGAAGCAGGAAAAAGCTATTGCCAATACACAGCAGGCCATTTTCCGTAAACAGCTCAGAGCCATAAAAAATACAGGAAGTTAAGATAAAAAGCAGCCAGATTCCAAAGCAATAGACAATGCTGCCGAATGCAAGCTGTAGATTCCTGCTAAGCGCGCTGGTGGAAGAACAGGAAATCCGTTTGGACAGGTTAGGCTCCCAAAAGGTTGTTAAAATTGGCGTTAAGCCGCATAGAATAATACTCATGATGACATAAGGAAGGTATTGATAATAATAATAAATGCCATTCATCGAAGAGGATTTTTTATCGTCCAGTTCTAAGACGCGGACATGGTTTGACGTCTGGGAAAGCGTATCCGCTGTCTGGTTTATGGCGTCGTTTAAGCTGTAATCTGCGGTGAGATAGAGTTTTAACGTATTTAAATAGGCGTTTATCTGTTCGTCTACAAAAGCGCTGCTGTAGACGCCTGGTATCTGCACAGTTTCAAACAGAGTCTCTTCTCCTAACAACAGACGCGTTTCAAAGCCTTCCGGAAGAATTAGAATATAATCCAGATTTCGGAAAAACAGTTGATCCAATATGGCTTCTTTGTCATACGTCATTAAAGACAGCTGGTGCATAGTATTGAGATATTGGCTCAGCGCTTTGGAAGCCGTTGAATGATCCTGATCAATGATTCCGATATCCAGTTCGACAGATTGAAATATAGGATCTTCGGGATTTTTGGAAGAAAAGGACAATGCCAGCGCTATACCGGAAAATATAAAAAAATACATCAGGTTGTGTGGCATGGATTTTCGCGCTGTTTTCAAAAAAGCTTTAAAGACTTGCATATGTTTTCCTCCTTATCATCAGACAGCCTGCGGATATGAAAATAACGCTGATAAGCAGCAGGGCAAACAGGTTTTGGAAATATCTTTCGTTAATGCCGTAGATACTCAGCGTTAAAAAGCTGTCGGATATCCGTACGGTCGGATTGATCACATTGATAAACGGGCAAATAGATTTTACAAGAGAGCGCATCGTGTTAATCATCAATCCGCTTAAAAAACAGCAGAGCATGGAAGTGCAGATTAAGATCCCCATTTTGGTTCCTTCGGAGAGCTGACCGATTGCTCCGATAAAATAACCAAAGCTAACGCCCATGATGCATCCGATAAAGCAAGTAAATAAAATCATGAACAGAGAAGTTTGAAAGTCCACTTTTAGTATATAAATTAGATACAAGACATTGACAGTTAGGCAAAAAAATTGCGATAGAATACAAGAAAGAAGCTGCGCTGCAACGGATATGGCCTTGCTGTTTGGGGAAATAGACTTTCTCGCTCCTAATGCAGACAGATTTGCCTGGTTTTTTAATGCGATTTGAAGGGCGGGGAATGATGTAAACAGGCAGGCCATGGCAATCAGGTTAAAATAATATTGGACGACATTGTCCAGATTGCTTTCCGTAAGCGTCAATTGTTTCCCATAAATATTTCTGTTATCCATCAGGGATAGAATATCGTTCATTTTCTCCGGGTTTTGGGAAACGATCTTGGTAAAGACCGTATTGTTCGATAAAAATTCCTTTAAAAAAGCTTCCAGTATACTTTGTTCGATAGCAAGCGTGCTGTTGACGTCTGAAGAATCCAACGATGCGCAGGTCAGCGTGACGTTTTCTTCCGCAAAGAAAATCCCCCGTACGGAGTTGTCTTTTAATAATTGTTTGGCCGTTTCCCAGTCGGTGCGCGTCACGCTTAAAAACGGCGTATCCTTGGTTTGGCTTAGGGCGTCCAATACTTGAAAGAACGCTTGGTTTTCTTTTTTTTCCTCTGCGCATACGGCAACAGGAATAGTATGAAAAATTTCCGTAGAATTGCTGAGATTGCTAAATGCAAAATGAAACATAGTTCCTAAAATCATCGGGAACAATAACACCCAAAACAATTCTTCCTTTTGCCGCAGCACACGTTTTAATTCATAGACAAACTCATGTAAAAACATAAAAAAACCTCCTTTACAGGGTTAATCGCGTAATTCTTTGCCGGTCATTTCCAGAAATACATCGTTTAATGTGGGCAGTTCCGAATAGACTCGGCCAAAAGAAAGTTCATGTTGTTGTAAATAGCCAAGTATATGCACCAGGTTATGCCTGCCGGCGGAACATTGGACAAGAAGCTGTCCGTGGTCATAGCTTACGTCATAGACATGGGGCAGAGTCAGGATATTTTTTTTATCTGCTTCGGAAACAGGCGTCATTTCAATGCTGATTTTTTCGCTATTTTTGATCATTTTTTTGAGTTCGTCGGCAGTTCCGATGGCAATATTTTTTCCGCAGTCCATAATTGCGATACGAGTGCAGATTTGCTCCACCTCTTCCATATAATGAGAGGTATAGATAATCGTAGCCCCCTGCCGGTTGAGCTCTACGATGCCTTCTAGGATTTTATTCCGGCTTTGCGGATCTACGGCGACGGTAGGTTCGTCGAGGATAATCAGCTTTGGCTTATGAGCGATGCCACAGGCGATATTTAAACGCCGCAGCAGACCCCCGGAGAGTTTTTTGGGATAAAATTTACGGAACGAATCTAATTCTACAAAAGCAATTGCGTCCTCTACGTACTGCTTGCGAAGCTTTTTATCTGTAATATACAGGCCGCAGAAGTAGTCGATATTTTCATAGACGTTCAACGATTCAAAAACGGCGACATTCTGCATAACGATTCCAATCTGACGTTTTAAGTCATAGCTGTCCGGGCGCATAGTCTGTCCAAACACTTCAATGCTTCCTTTGTCAAAAGAGAGCAGTGAAAGAATGCAGTTAATGGTTGTCGTCTTACCAGATCCGTTTGGTCCTAGAAGTCCTAAAATATCCCCTTCTTCAATTTGCAGGTTAAAATGATCAATGGCAATCAGATCTTTATACCGTTTGACGAGGTTTTCTATTTTGATAACGGTTTTTTTCATACTGTGTTTCCTCCTGTTGGCATTCTGTTAAAGATACTATATAAAATAAAAGCAAAAAAAAGAAGTGAGCAGAATCATAAGATAGAATGACAAATGTCATTTTCCTATCGGTCTGACTGCGATCCGTCCGTTGATATGTTATAATGACTGCAAAGGAGTGGTGTAAAATGGATGCATGGATAGATAAATGGATCCTTCTGGGATTTGGCTTTTTTTTGATTTCTGGAGAAGGCGGGACGGTCGGACCGGTTATA
Source organism: uncultured Lachnospiraceae bacterium (assembly GCA_948438565.1). Taxonomy (GTDB): domain Bacteria; phylum Bacillota; class Clostridia; order Lachnospirales; family Lachnospiraceae; genus Roseburia_B. The sequence goes on from CAOJLW010000022.1 coordinate 12,272, forward strand.
ACTTTTTTAATGGCGATTATAGCGGCGGCATTGGGTCTTTATATAGAAGAAAAAAAGTGGATGTGCCTGTTGTTTACAGGGATTTTGGTTTTGTCATTTTTCCATCCCCTATTGCTTTTCTTTTTTCCGGTATTCCTGTATGATATGATCGATCAAAAAATATATATTCCGGCCGGTCCGTTACTGTTATTGTGTTTTCAGGAACCTCCCGAAGATTGGCAAAAGACGTTATTTTGGCTGTTAACCTGTGCGTGTTCTGTTTTATTGGCTAATAAGACGGGACAAAAACAGTTGTTATCCAAAAAACTGATCGAGATTCGCGACAGCAGCGTGGAATTAAATTTGATGCTCGAAGAAAAAAACAGGCATCTCTTGGAAAAGCAGGATTATGAAATTCATTTGGCCACGTTAAAAGAACGGAATCGAATTGCCAGGGAAATCCATGACAACGTTGGACATCTTCTATCCAGATCTCTGTTGATGACAGGCGCGCTTTTAATTTCTGAAAAGGAAGGGGAGGTTCATGAACAGTTGATCCAGATTAAGGAAACGTTGGATATGGCAATGACCAGTATCCGGCAAAGCGTGCATGATTTACATGAAGATTCCATAGATTTACGGCAGGTGTTTCATGAACTGGCAGAACCGATGCGGCAGGATTATAAAATAAGCCTGGAATATGATATGTCTGATGAAATTCCCAGAAAAATAAAATACTGCTTGATTGCCATTGTAAAGGAGGCGCTTTCCAATATTATTAAGCACAGTGATGGAGATCAGATACGGATCTGTTGCAGAGAGCATCCGGGTTTTTATCAGTTGTTGATTGAAGATAATGGAGCTCTGTTTAAGGAGGCGTCTAACGGGGGTCTCGGATTACAAAATATGAAGGAACGGACAGATATATTGAAAGGGACTTTCCGTATTTATCGGAAAAACGGCTTTGGCATTTTTGTATCTATTCCAAAAACGGAGGAAACTATATGCGGGTAATTGTGGTAGATGACGATAAATTAGTAGCGGTTTCTTTAAAAACGATTTTAGAATCGGAAAAGGAAATTGATGTGCTTGCTCTTGGAGGCAGCGGAAAAGAAGCTATTTTGTTGTATCGGCAGCATAAGCCGGATATACTGTTAATGGATATCCGAATGGAAGAAATGTCCGGATTGGAAGCGGCCGAACAGATCCTGACGCAGGATCCGCAGGCTAAAATTTTGTTTTTGACAACTTTTTCCGACGATGCATATATTGTCAAAGCATTACGGATAGGGGCAAAGGGGTATATTTTAAAACAGGATTTTGAAGGAATTGTTCCGGCTCTACAAGCCGTTTTAGGCGGACAGACTGTGTTTGGCGGGGATATTGCAGGAAAGATACCGGCATTGATGCACGCAACGTTGGGATTTCATTATCAAAATTATGGAATTAGCGAAAAAGAGAAGGAAATTATTGAAGAAGTCGCGTCTGGACTCAGCAACAAAGAAATTGCAGAAAAATTGTATTTAAGCGAAGGAACAGTTCGCAACTATGTCAGCGTTATATTGGAAAAGCTGGATTTGCGCGACAGAACGCAGTTAGCTATTTTTTATTATCGGAATCAGGGAGGAAAGTTATGATTTTTGAAACGCATGCGCATTATGATGACAGACAATTTGATTCAGACAGGGATGATTTGATCCGGGAACTGTTGGATGGCAAGATATGTAATATTGTAAATGTAGGCGCTTCGATTGCAGGCATAAAAGATTCTATTTTGCTTGCGGAAAAATATCAACAGGTTTATGCGGCGGCAGGAGTGCATCCAAGTGAGATAGACGAGCTCGATGAAATTGCTTTTGCCTGGCTTAAGGAACAGTTGCAGCGCCAAAAGGTGGTTGCGGTTGGAGAAATTGGGTTGGATTATTATTGGGAAAAGGATCCGCAGGCACAGGAACGGCAGCGGTATTGGTTTGCCCGTCAGATGGATTTGGCGCGGGAATGCGCGCTTCCGGTCATTATCCATTCAAGAGACGCCGCAGAAGATACGATGCAGGTAATGAAACGCATCCACGCCGAAGAGATTCCAGGCGTAGTGCATTGCTATTCGTATTCACCGGAAATGGCCAAGGAATTTGTAAAAATGGGGTATTATATTGGCGTAGGCGGCGTGGTGACATTTAAAAATGCCAAAAAACTGAAAGCGACGGTCGAGGAAATTCCGTTGGAACGTATTTTATTGGAGACCGATGCGCCCTATATGGCTCCGGAACCGTATCGCGGGAAACGGAACGACTCAGGGAAACTGGCATTTGTAGCGGAAAAAATTGCAATGTTAAAAGGAATTAGCGTGGAGGAAGTAGAGGAGATTACAAGGAAAAATGCAGAAACATTGTTTTTGTAGTTTTCTATTTGAGTAACAAAATTGCTCAAGCCGCTCCCAGAGGGTATCATGGAAAATAACGGCATATCTATTGACAGTCTGTATATTAAGTGGTAGTATTGAATAAACTATTACATAGTAATTAATACTACATCATGCGGAGGACAAAAGGAGGATATGCTATGCAGATT
>CAOJLW010000023.1 GCA_948438565.1 uncultured Lachnospiraceae bacterium
ATCTTTCTGCATAACATCCTCCTTGATCCGTCAGGGCCACTCAATATCGCCCATTTGCAGCGGCTCCCCATATGCAATGTCCCGCCTTGCCCTTTTGCCCAGTATAACATCAAAATATTTTGTATGCAAACCCATGCCCGGACGCACGGAACGGATATTGTCTTTCGTAAATCGATCGCCCGCTTTGATGTCGGCGCAGGAAAATAAAGAGCGGGATCTTTGTTTTTCCTCCTGCTGCCGCCTGGTCAACGCGTAGGATACCCGACCAAAGGCCTGCTCAATATGCCGTATTCGTTCCACCATAGCTTTCCATTCCTGTTTCCCCATCGAAAACGCGGCGTCCACGCCGCCGTCGTTTGGATCCAGCGTAAAATGCTTTTCCACCACATTTGCGCCCAATGCGACTGCCGCCAAGGCAATTTCATCCCCCAGAGAATGATCGGAAAGACCCGTAATGCATTGAAACGTTTCCCGCATATGCGGAATCATCTTGAGATTCATCTGACCATAGGAGGCCGGATATTCCGACGTGCACTTGAGCAGGATCACCTGATCGTTGCCTTCCTCCTGACAGGTTTTGAGCGCCAGCTCGATATCCGCCATATCCGCTATTCCGGTCGAAAGTAAAATAGGTTTCCCCGTTCCCGCCGCCTTTTTCAATAACGGAATGTCGTTAATCTCATAAGAGGCAATCTTATATGCCGGAACATCCATCTGTTCCAGAAAATCCACGGAAGAAACGTCAAACGGCGAAGAAAATAACAGGATGCCCTCTTCATCCGCCAGCTTTTTCAGCTTAGGCTGCCATTCCCATGGGGTATAGGCTTTTTCATACAGATCATGCAGCGTCATGCCGCTCCATAGAGAATCGCTGCCCGTCCAAAAATAAGGCTTCCTTGAATCCAATGTGATCGTATCCGCCGTATAAGTCTGTAGCTTAACAGCGTCCGCTCCCGCCCACTTGGCCGCGCGTATGATTTCCCGGGCGCGGTCATAGTCCATATTGTGGTTTCCTGACATTTCCGCTATGATAAAACACGGAAAACCGGCGCCTATATTTCTATCTGCAATCTTGACTGTCTTTTGCATCTTTTCACCCCGCCTTTTTTACAACGCCACTTGCGATGCTTGTTTTTTTTGATATAATAATAACATATTTTACCTAAAAAAAGAATTTTTCTGTGGAGGTATCCCCATGTATGAACAAATAGCCGCCTTCCTTGCCCAACAGGAATACGATCTCGCGCTTCAGGCCGTAGATTCCCAAAAACAAGTATCCGGATATACGGATACCTTGGCGATTCTGGAAGCTGAAATATATTATGGGCAAAAAAATTTCCCAGCCATGTTTTTATCCATTAAAAACGGACTGCTCTACAATGACAAACAGTTTGAGCTTTATTTTATGCTCGGAAAATATTATTTAAGCTTTAACCCGTTCCAGGCCTATCTATGCTTTGAACAGGCTGAATTTTATTGCGCCGACAGCGCGGATCTTGCCGTCATCCGCCAGGCCAAACAAAAACTTTTAGACGCCGGATATTCCGTTCCCGGCGTATCCGTCGTAATCCTTTCCTACAATGCCAAGGAGGATATGAAGCTGTGCTTAAACAGCTTAAAGGAGACTGTTTCCGAAGCTTTTTGTGAAATTATTGTCATCGATAACGCATCTACAGACGGCGTTACCGATTATTTAAAACAGCAGACTGGCATTAAGCTTGTCTGTAACGACAAAAATCTGGGGTTCCCCGCCGGCTGTAACCTAGGCATTAAAATTTCTCAACCGTATCACGATATTCTACTGCTCAATAATGACACAGTCGTACCGGACAACGCCATTTTCTGGCTGCGTATGGGTCTGTATGAAACCCCCTCGGTCGGCGCCACCGGCAGCGTCAGCAATCATGTATCCAACAACCAACAGGTTTCGCAAGACCTGTCCTCTCTGGAAGAATGTCTGCAATTTGCGCGAACCAACAACCTTCCGACCGAATCGCCATATGAAAAGAGACTGCGTTTAATCGGCTTTGCCATGCTTTTAAAGCGCACCGCATTGGACGCCATCGGACTGCTCGACGAACGGTTCTCTCCCGGCAATTTTGAGGACGACGATCTGTCTATCCGACTCATCCAGGCCGGCTATCAGATCCTCCTGTGCAAAAATTCTTTTATCTATCATTACGGCGGGCGCAACTTCGGCAAAGACTCTCAGAAGTTCGTCAATCTGTGCAATACGAATATGGCAAAATTCTTCCTGAAATGGGGATTCGATTTACATTATTATAGCGACGAACAAAAGGATCTATTGGATCTGATGCATAAAACAGGCCCAAGCGGCGCCTTTCGGGTTTTAGAAGTCGGTTGCGGCATGGGAAATACCCTAAACCAGATCGCAAACCGGTATCCGGATGCGTCCATATACGGCATAGAGCCGAATGCAGCCATCATTCCCTTTGCCAAAAATTTTATCCCCCATATCACGAACTGCACGTTTGAAAGCTTAGAACTGCCTTACCCAAAAGAATATTTTGACTATATCATCTGCGTCGACAGTTTCGGACAAATGCGGGATCCGCAAAAAACGCTCAAACAGTTATGCCAATACCTAAAACCAAACGGCATCTTTCTGACCAGAATTGCCAACCTGATGTACTATCCTATCATTCTCAATTTATTGCAGGGAAAATTCACGTATCGATACACAGATTTTTTAAATCCAGAGCAGATCCGATTTTTTACCTTGCAAGAAATTGAAACATTATTCGAACGATGCGGGTTGCATATAGACTCAGGTTTTTATTCTATACCGCCCGATCTGGCGCTTTCCGAAAATGACCGCAGGTTATACGACGCTCTGCGGGAAATTCCGGAGATCGCCGATCTGACGCAATTTAAAACCCAATATTACCTGTTTTCCGCCACTAAAGCCTGATCGCTTTCAGACAAAACAGCTTCTAACCGCTTTTCGATCGTCCCGTGAATCTTTGCCCCATGCGCCGTATTGTAAATGGGAATATCGACTGCCTGGGAAATCCGTTTTTCGATCCATCTGCGGTAAATATCCAGATTCCGGGCAGTTTCTACCATTGTGCCGTCTACGGCCTCTACGTTCCTCAAATGGGCGTCCCCTGCCGTAGACCGACCTAACCCGTTTGCATGGGACTGCTGGTTCGTATAGGCAAAGTCTGTCCCCACCAGCATAATCCGCTTTGCCTGAAAATGCAAAAGTATATCCAGCGCCAGCGTCGCCACCGAACCTCCTGTCTGAAACTTATGATATCCGCCTGCTTCCGCCGCCTGCTCCGCCAGCTTGTATCCTTCCTGATAGACTAAATACACGTCCCCGTTATACCGACAGGCCACATCGGCCGAGGCGGTTGAAAGCAGCAGCAATGGAATATTTTCCGTATGCAAGCCTTCAATTTGACGGTACATCGTATCCTGTGAATCCGAAATGACGATCGCGTCCGGCACGATCCCATATTCCAGCAGCTTTCTTGCAGACGTCCCGACCGTAAGCGTCGTTATGTCTTGTCGATATTTTTTCAGAGCCGGCAGCTCCCGATCCAAAGACGGCCCTCCTGCCACAAGCGCTGCGTCTTTTCCAACAAAGCGACGCCCAATCCTGCCGCATTCCGGCAATCCCATCTTTTGCAGACGCATAAAATTTTCTTCCAAAACCTTCCCCTGCTCTAAAATCGCATTGGAAGAAATAAAGTAATTTTCCAAAGCCTCCCTGCCAACGCCCGCTTCCTGATACCCTAGCGACGGATAATGAATCAACATCTGTGCGTCCGCAAGTCCTTCTGCCCGTAAAAGCAAACGCTCCGGATCTTCTTCATACAAAATTTCCAGCCTGTCATCCAAAAAATACCCCGCCAGATCCTGATAGCGCAATGCCTGCTTTAAAACCGGCAGCTTACATTCCAGGACTTTTACATGGTTTAATTTTGACGCTTCCAAAATTTCCCGAACCGGATAGCCAAGTCCCATCCCAAAAACCGTATACGCATAACCCCCCTGCCGTATGTACTTTCTGGCAAAAAGCTCCGCTTCCCGTCCCGGGTTTACGCTGCTGTGCATATAAAATTCCTGCCCGTCTTTTTGATACTTTAGCGTAGGCTGCCCGTTCACGGCAGGCACAATCCAGATATCCGGATTTTCATCAGGCAAACGATCCAATCTTTCTGCAAGCTTGGGATCCTTTTGGCGCAAAGCATAGAGATTAGCCTCCCAAAACAGTGGATAGTCAGGCTCTATCGTCTGCAACGTTTCTATCTGAAGCCGTTGGAGCAACGGCAGTAAGTCGCCTTCTAACACATCCGCCAAAAACACATAATCCTGCCTTTGCTGCGCCTGTAAAACCGTTTCTAAAATCAATAAAAATTCTTCTTTTTGATCCTCGCGTGAAAGCTGCGTCACAACTAGGTTTAAGTTTTGGATCAATGCTTTGATTCTTTTGGAAGCCGTAAAAAAACTCTGACTTCGATACCATTCCACAATCTGCGGAATATACAGCATACACATTTGATTTGCCTGATAAAATACGCTAACATCCTTTGTCATCTCCGGCCTCCTCATATTCCCGCCTTAAAAATTCCTGTATTACAGATGAAAATTCCCGATCCGTATCTAACAATTCCATAGCTCGTTTCCTGGCCCATTCGGACTGTGCACGATAAAATTCCGGTTCCCGTTGATACCGTAAAATGATATCCGCCATTTCCGCATAATCCTGAACCCAAAATTCCTTTCCCGCATGGAGCCCAACATCCCCATATGCCGCAGTCACAACCGGCAATCCCTTGACCATTGCTTCCACACAGGATATCCCGCCTCCAACGCGAATCGGATTGATATAGAGATCGCACAATTCCAGATAGGCCAAAACCTCCTCCACGCTGCCCTCAAACCGAACCTTTCCGTTTAGCGGCGAATGCTTTTCCATCACTTCCCGTTCTTTGTCAAACTGCCCCAGGATCAAAAATGTCACGGTTTCCTGCTTACAAACCGCTTCGGCCATATCCCAAAAATCATCCCTCAGTTCATCCGTAAGCCTTGCGCCCACTACGGCTATCACAAACCCTTCCGGCAGTCCCTTCTCTTCCCGCGTCCAAACCGCCTGCTGTCCTCTCAAATCCGATGTAAACATATGCTCCAGAATCTGCGATTCCCTTCGGCCAATCATCTGCAAATACGCCCGATCCCTGTGTTCCAGCTTCCTGCCCAACGTCTGATAATCCGCCAGGCTGATTCCGATATCAGAAGGCACCATGCCTACCGCAAGCGTCGGCAGCATATCATTGACTAAGGATACCAATATACCGTCGCCGCCAATGGCGACTGCAAAAGACGGCTTTAAATCCCATACCACGCCCAGCAAATAGGCCAAAACCTCAGGATTCGGCATATTCCTGTCGCATTGAAAATAGGGAATCGCCGTGCCGTTCCATTCCACCTGATCCAAAGCCGCATACTCTTCGATATAATTTCCAAACCGAAAATCAAACCCGTTGATCGCCCCGACTTTTGTCATCTGTTCCGCAGTATTGATCAACAGCACATCTATCCCCATATTCTTTATAGCCGCGCATCTCGCCAGAGCGGATTTCGTCGGACCATGAGACAGGCTTAAAAATTGATCGGTTATCACGAGCGCCATATTCGGATTCCGCTCTTTCCTGGGAATCCGACGGATTTTTTCTGGCAGCTTTGCTTTCCACTCCTCCACCGTTTTCTGTAACAGTCGATAAAGCGCCGCCTTTAACGCAACGTCGTTTGCCGTTTTCCCCAAAAATACTTTTGATTTAATCTGTCCATATAAAAAATATTTGGTTTCCGCAGATATGCGTTCTTCCGTCTCCAAAAGCCGGATCAAGGCCAACGCATAGTCTGCGTCTTTTACCACATCCATTAAAAATGTGTATACATAGATTTTTCTTTCCAGACCACACCTGTTTAACAGGGTTTCCATCTCTTTTGCAACCCACTGCGCCTCTTGCGCGTCCGCTGTGAAATCCTGTCTGATTTTATAGAAATATGCCTGTTCTTCTACCGTCATCTGCAATGGATTTGCAATCCATAGCCGCACAATCTGTCGAAACAATTCCCCAAAATTTCCCCGTACAAAATTTCTCCGGTTCAGATACGTTTTTACGACTGCATCCACCTCTTCCTGCGAAAGCGCTTCCTCGCGCTTTAATAATTGCAGCGTATCACGCTGCAATCCATTCATCGACTCCATATACGCGCCGCTTTCCCAATCCGGAAATTCTTTTTGCACAGTACGGATCATATGGTTGAGAGTTTGCGCCGGCACGCAATCGTAACGCGTAAAGAGCAAAAACAGTGTGTTGACATAATAGAGCAGGATAAAATTCCCCTGTATTTTCTGATAAAATTCCGGATAATGCAAAACCCCCAGCTGCTTATAGCGACTTAACTTCATCATTTCTATTTCCAGCCGATCCAAATGCCTGTCCGAATTTTTCTTCATAACGGTGGAATCCGGATTCGTCATATAGTGATAACATATTTGATCCACGATATAACAGGAGCGAATATATAACGACAGGATCTCTGTCCAGTAATTATCTTCATATGCCAGTTTCTCGGGAAAAAAGCATTCGTTTTCGATAATCCGATCTCTGCGGAAAATACCCGTACAGATAGAGCCGAATTCTCCATAATTTCCCACTGGGCCATACTCTTCCAAATAAAAACCATGAATGGATGTAAAATGATACTCCTGATCTTCGTGAGCGACTCCCTGTGGCTGCTCATCGGCCTTTCCCTCTCGGTTATGCCGGACAAATTTGCCCCGAACCACATCGCAGTTTCTATCCTGCATTTTCTCATACAGCATCTGATACATATCCGGCTCAATCCAATCATCCGCATCCACAAAACCAATATATTCGGCGGAAGCACGCCGCAATCCCCGGTTCCTGGCTCCACCCTGCCGTAAATTTTCATCGTATGAAATCACCGTGATCTGATCCGGGTATCTGCCTTCCCAATCCCGTAAACGCTCCAACGTCCGATCCGTAGAAGCGTCATTAATCAGAATCACTTCTAAATTTTCGATCCCGATTGTCTGCGCCGCAATGCTTTGCATACACCTATCGATAAAGCTTTCTACATTGAAACAAGGTATTATAATTGAAATTTTTGCCATTTTATCCTCTTTTTCCGTAACAATCCCATCAGGCGTTACAAACAAAAATCTATAAAAATCATTTTCAAATCCCTCATTTTCCTATATAATATTGGGAAAACAAATAAGGATGGACGAATATGAAACTAATTCTCTTTGGAAATATCGAAACCTGGAACGACGCGGTCAGCTTTCTGGCCAATCACCGACCAGACGTGCAAATCGTCGGCCTTTGCAGCCTGGATTTGGGACCATATGCGGATTCCAACGCTACCGTTACTCTGCGCCAGGCGCTGGCTCTTTTCAAGGACGGCCTGATCGACGGCATCCTCAATAGCAATGGGGAAAACCCCTACTATTTTCAGCTTCTGGAAGAACTCGGCTTCCACCCGATTTATACCATGCCTTCCTATTTATTGCAGCAGGAACTTGACGGCTCGCTTTTGTCCAAAGAACCCTATATTTACCCATACCTGGAAGTCAAACCGGAATTGATGCAGCTGGAATTCCATCTGGCCGACCACTGCAACCTCAACTGCAAAGGATGTACGCATTTTTCCAACCTGGTAACGGAACCGGTATTTGCAGATATTACACAATTCCAAAAGGATATCAAACGCCTATCCGAATTATTTTCCCATATCCGCCACTTTTACCTGCTTGGCGGGGAACCCTTCCTGAATCCGGATATACACACATTTATTGCGGCCGTCAAAGCGTCGTTCCCCTATACGCAGATCATTATCGTGACCAACGGCCTGCTCTTATTATCCATCCAGCCGGCAGTCATCGATATGCTCCGCAAACATCAGGCGCACCTTAGCATTTCCGACTACAACTGCTTGGATCACGATAAAATCACCCGATTTGTAAGAGAGCATCAGCTTTCCGCAGATCTGCGCATTGAAAAAGAAGAATTCTATAAATTTTTAAATCCCAAAGGGGATTCGGACGGCTCTGCAATTTTTGAGCAGTGTTCACGCAAAAACTGCACCTTTTTGGACAAGGGCCGTATTGCCGCCTGCTGCCTTCCGTTTGTGGTCAAATATTTCAATCAAAGCATACCTGAAATGGAAGGCATCGATTTATATCAGCCGGATTTGACCGGACACCAAATACAAAGGCAGTTAATCCGACCTATGGAGCTCTGCCGGTATTGCAGCACAGACGTCCCCTATACCTGGGAAATTTCAAAGCCTCCGTTTGAAAAAGAGGACTGGTGTGTATAACATCAGTCCTCCGGTCATTTTATCATTTTAAACTGCACTCCAACAGCTTAATAAACTGTTCCTGCATACCAATTGCTTCCGCATCCCTTAAGATCACTTCGATTCGATGATTTAAGGTATCCGTCTCCAAATAATCTTTCTTGTATTTTTGGATCAGATAGCAGCTTGCCACCAAATAATTGACAGCCTGCCCTGAGACGCCGTTCGTCGAATAAGACGCGTCCAACAGCGCTTCATCCACAAAACAGGCCTCGCAAAGCTTTGCCAGCTTTAACGCCAGATCATAATCCTCTAACGACTTCATGTCCGTATCAAAACCACCGGATTTTACAATACATTCTTTTTTTACCAACAACGAAGGGCATGGCACCAAATTGTCATATAACATCTGTGCATAAATATTGCCGGATTTTTTGTTGATAGCTATCTGCTCCGAGGGCAAAATCGCCTCATAGCCGCCTCCCATATCATAACGGATTTTGTGGTACACAAACCCCACCGCAGGCGGCGCCTGCTTCATAGCCTCCATCTGTACGGCCAGCTTCTTTGGACGCCAGCGATCGTCAGAATCCTCAAAGGCAATATAATCATACTGCGCCTGCCGAATGCCATAATTGCGTGCATTGGCCTGCCCGCCATTCTCCGTTAATTTATGGTAGCGTATTCTGTCGTCCTGATAGCTGCGTACGACCTCCTCGGTGCGATCTGTGGATCCGTCGTCTATAATCAGCAGTTCAAAATCCGGATATGTCTGCTTTTGTATACTTTCGATTGCCAGTCCTAAGATATCGGCACGGTTATAGGTTGGCAGAACAATGCTTACCATATCTAGGCCGTTACTTCTTCCGCTGCTTTGCCCAATGCTTCAAACTCAGGAATTAACCCGCGTATCGCATCCGCCATCTTATTGTCATCTTTGGAGGCAATCGCGTCGCTGAACGCCACAATCTTAGCGTTGAAATCCTCTTTATGAATACGCTCCTGACCTTCATTTAACAGTCCCATCGTACCGTTTACAACCTCTACCTCCCAGTTAATGGCGTCGATAATTCCTTTCAAAAACTGGTTGGTATCGTCCAGACGCTTTCCGGACAATTCCTTCACCACAATATTCATATTCTTTAATAAACGCGCATTAAATTCCTGTAAAACCTCTAATGCTTCTTTTTGTTCCGCTCTGTTATCTTCCATGATCCTCTACCCGGCTATCATAGCCTTCCCTTTCTCTTTTTCTCTAAGATAATATCGGACAATCTATATCGTTTCTTAACGCTTCCGTGGAATAAAAATCGGACAAATATCCATACAAAGTCTGCTGTCCCGCCATATTTTTTTTGCGGTAAGCCGCTTGTTGATCCAGTTTATAAAAAATCTCTCCCATTTTTAGCTCCTGCAGCCGCTCTCTACTGCATCTTTGATTCATCCATTGATGCAGCTTAAAAACATCTCCCGCTGGATACGCGCCACGTTCCAATTCATCCCGAATATCTGGAAATGCGTCCACGGCCGCTGCAATGATATAGTCCGTCAAATGCGGATCCGCCAACTTATGCTCGGTCTCCCAATAATGCCACAGGCTTTGCATCAATACCCAAAATAATTTGTTTCCCTTGGGAATGCACCACAGATCGCCCGACCACCTGCCCTTTGCGATATCGCCCGGCTCACCAGGCGTCGAATGGCGCAGTGTAAAAAGCGGCCGCGCAAAAATCTCTGCATCCAACGCTCGGGACACAAAGTAAGACGCATCGATCCACATCCCGCCGTAACGGTACAAAAGCTCAGCCATTAAGATATCCGACAGATGATGCGCGGGAATCTCACCGTCGTTATATTTTTGGATAATCATTTCCGTAAAACCGACATATTCCATACAGTTTTCCAAAGTCACGCACCTTAGCTCCGCTTGATCCGGCGGCAGGCTTTGGCGCAGGCTGTTAAGAGAACAGCGGATACTATCCGGCAGTCCTGCTTCCCCTTGCCATAGACATACCCAAACCGGAATTTTCCCACCCGCCATATCCGCAAGATCGGATGGCCGCGTCAAAGCTTCCTGTCCGTATGCTGCCGGACAGCAACGAAAAACCGGTTCTACTTTGGATTGTACATACCGGTATAACAGGTTCATTTTTTTCTCCGGATAGGAAAACTCTAACGGCTCGGCCAACGTGATAGGCTCCTCCGTAATGGCCTCCGGCTGCATCAAAAGCCATACTCGAAACAGACGCTCCGACAAAAAACCAAACACACGCTTTTGATAATCGTCGTATCCTTCTACCGAAATCCGCCGCTCCGCTTCAAAAAGAATGTCAAATAACCACGCACAATAACGATCAAAAATACTTTTTTTCGTAATCCACATATTTCCAATCGAAACCAGTATGGTTTGCATAGCAAAATCAAACGCGACCAGATAGTCGGGATATTTTTCGCCAATCACTTCCCGGCATATATCCAGATCCTTGGCATAATGTTTTTTGGCATAGTGCCGATAGGCGTCGGCCTCATTGACGCAGCTTGTATTCGGAATCAGAATCGGATATTCCTGCAAAATATGCTCAATAACATCCCGATCCAGCAGTTTTTCATCCCTGGTAAAATACCGCCTGTAATGACAGATGCCGATATTGTCACAGTCTGCATTTTTCCAAAGCCAATATATGCCCGTCAGTTCACAATATGCAGCATTTTTTTCAGAAATCTGATCTCCGGTATCGTCTCCCAGATAGCCAAAATCCTCTTTTTTGGCTTTTCCCACCTGTAAGGGAATATAGATCGGATCCAAAAGCGGATCGATTTTTTTATGCGTCATAACATAAATCCTGGTATCCACCTATCGTTCCCCCATATCCAAAAGAAAATATACATCCCCCTCCACCTGTAAATCCATGACTTTCCAAGCAGACGGAAGCTTTATCCACTGTTCCGCCGCCCGATCGGCCAGCACATATGCGGCACAGCCTGCCGCCCGTTCCATAATATGCGCAATATCCGCCTTCGCGCGCAACCCTTCCAATCCCAAAACCACGGACAGATCATAGGTTCCGCTTACGCGCCCCTGACAAAAGGACTCCAAATCAAACCTATGATTGTAGATGCGATCCCATACCGGAAACTGTATTTCCGGAAACGCATCCACGCCGTCCAATTGTAACTCCTTCGGCGCCTCCCGATTCATCACTTTCCGGGAAACGCTTCCAATCCTTTTTAAAAACATACCGATGTCCAAAACGCTTCGCGGCTCCAGCTGCCCAATCGTTTCAAAAAAAATATAGATATCGTTTTCGTTTTTTAAAATCACTGTCTGTCTCCTCAATCCGTTTTCCAAAAAGCGTCTGCAAGCTCCTGCGCGCGAATTGCCCAGGTATGGTATTTTTTTGCCCTCTCATACCCGTGATCGGCCATATTCTGCGCTGCCGCCGGATTGGACAATAATCCTTTAACCAGCTTGGGCAACTGTTCTATTTCATCCAATCCAAACAGGAGCATATCGGAACCGTCCGACAATTCCTGCAAAGCCATCGAGCGATCCGAAACCACTGCCGCGCCCTGCAGCATTCCGTTAAACACCCGTTCATGGGTTCCATCTTTAAACCACGTCATCGTATTTAATACGATTTTCGCGTCCCCCATTTTCTCAAGCACACGGTATGCCGGGATTTTCCCGCCATATTCGACATTGGGGTTTGTAATCCAATCGCACCGATCCCAGCCGGCTCCATAAATCGTCACCTGAATCCCAGCCTCCACTAGCGTACGGATCATAGTTTCCCGATAATAGGAAACCGCATACAGCTCGATAAAATGTAAATCTGCGAGGATCGCTTTTAACCTGTCGTCCGTTACGCTCACCCCTGCCGCAAGCAGGCTCTCTTCCAGGGCCTGTTCCGTCGTTTTTGACGGATGTCCGATCATGGCGTCATACGCATCCTGACAGACTGCCTTTGCGTCAAATTCCATATATTGGTTGAAATCCGGCATGATATGTTCTGCGAAACTCCTCGCAAAACCTCCTGCATACAAAACATCGATTCGCCTGTCTGCAATCGGGCGTCTCTTTGATACGGCCTCGATCCCCGCATGGTACAGACATCCGGTCACCGGTATCTGCGGATAAAAACGTCCGAGGTATTTCATATGATTGCGGTCAATACAAAGAACCGCCGTTTGCAAAGGCAGCGTCTGCATTGCCTGATGATAGCAAAACGGATGATCGACCAGGATATTCACACATGGAATCTGTAGCTGATCCCATATGTTTTTCCCCTGTTCCAGCTCCATATGCAGTCCAAGGTTATTGAATGTGATCATCGCCTGCACCGGCTTTTTGATAAATTCGGCCAGTTTAGCCAGACTGCCTGCCATATCCTGTATCTGAAATACGAGAATCTCATATTGGAGAAGGGCAAATCCCTTTTGCAATTCGGCAGAAAACAAATCCAGCGTATCATACGCGCCAACAAAAAACAGTAATCGTTTCATTCTGCGATCCTTTCAATCCCAAATTTCCCTGTATCCCTCGATGGCTTCTTCCTGCGCAATCTCGAGCATTTGCCGGGCGGTCAATTTTTTCTGATATTTTTCATTGTCAAACAGATTCTTATGATCTTCCCGCACCATATGCCCTTTTTCAAATGAAATGGCATAAAAATCCTGTCCGAGCCATTGATAATCCCTGTCCGCGATCGTGTCCGGATCAAAATACAACCCGCCATAGCGGAACGAATGCCAGTCCCGGAAACGGTACGCCGCAGGACAGTTGCAAACCACATAGGTGCCATATGTTTCAAACTCGCTAAAGCTGTTCGACTGCAGCCTGTCCGCGTCAATTGCGTAAATCACCTTTTCCCAAAAAGCTTTGCCGCAAATATCCGCATTAGACTCTATATCGTTTAATAAACGCTTCATGATGTCACAACGGATCAGCATATGTTCCGAAATAAAGGATTTTTCAATACTTTTTTTCATGCCCGGCAAGATATGGGACATCACATGAAAATATTCCTCATGATATTCCCGCTTCAAATCCAGATACGGTATGCCGGACTCCTCCTGAAACATGGAAAACGGCCTGCACGGCACGGTATCCCCATCCCATACCAGATAATACGCATCCGGACATAGACGGGCATACGCCATTTTTAAAAACTGCTGATAATACCATCCGGTCACTCCCCGCGGCAGCTTGCGACCATTTAAAATTCCTTTTAACGCGTCCCCCATCACCGCCTGCACAAGTTCAAACGGCAAAATGTCATTCTCATCCAAAAAACCGGCCCGCTCTCCCAACTCCAAACGCCTGACTAAAGACGCCACGTCCTGACTCCCGACAAACAGCACGCGCCGGGCCGGCAAATACGCCAGCAATCTATGATAATTATTTTGCAGCCGTTCAAAGTCATTCGGCGTTACTACAATTAATGCATCAAACTCTTCCGCAGCCATATTCTGTTCCCCTTCCATTGCCCCGCCGATTGCCCTTGTAGATCCATCTCCTTTATGCTAAGATAAAGATTATGGTTTCGTTATGCTATCATTAGGGGGTATTTTCCATATGCAGACAGCGCAAATCCTTCGTCAGCTGATCCACTCGATAAAAACCCGTCCTTTCGTTTTGGCCTCCATACCCTGGGATGAGATTCTGCTTTGCATCACAACAGAATTCACCTGCTGTGCCAGACTCTATACCGCCGCGCAGTTCCAGGATATCCGTCAAAGTTTTCACGAATGCATCTCCCAGGCCAGGCAGCACGCCATAGAGCAGCGTCTCGATCTTTTGACTGCCAGTCTGGAAACTATGATTTTTGCATTGGAAACTCTTCCGGAAGCCGAACATATCGACACGCTCCTCGAACAGGCAAACTTTGACCATGCCTGTTTAAACCACTATCAGAATAATACTATTATCGTACTTGGCGATTCCCATGTCAACTTTTTTAGCGGCAACGAGCTGCTCACCTTTTTGCCAATCGGCCAGGATATTAATACCTGCCCCGGCAATACGCCTTATCCGTTTACCACGCTCCATACCGGGCCATGTCTGGCTTATAACTGCCTTCGTCCCGGCACATCCTACCGTTTTAAAGAAAAAAGCGAATATTTGTGCCGACACTTTATCCGACCACACGCCACCATCATCTGCTGTCTGGGAGAAATCGATATCCGCGTCCATGTCTTTCGACAGTCCAAACTGCAAAACCGACCTTATCAACAGATTATTGACGATATTTTAACGCAGTATCTCCAATTCCTTATCGGCCTAAAAAACGCCGGATATGGCGTATGCTGCTGGGGACCAATTGCTTCCCAACCGGAATCCTGTCCGCTCGATCCGTTATTTCCCAGGACAGGCACAGAGATCGAACGCAATCGGGCAACCGCATATTTTAACCGGCGTCTGCGCGCTTTGTGCCAGGAATCCGGCATT